>JBBSRN010000210.1:0-4265 GCA_038242985.1 Propionibacteriales bacterium
CAGCCCCTTGTTGACCAGGGTGGCCGAGTTGATCGTGATGACCGGTCCCATGTCCCACGTCGGGTGGGCCGCGGCCTGCTCCGGCGTGACATCGACGAGCTGCTCGCGTGTGCGCCCGCGGAACGGCCCACCGCTCGCGGTGACGATGAGACGGCGCACGTCTTCTCGGCGCTCGCCGCGCATCGCCTGCGCCAGCGCCGAGTGCTCCGAATCGACCGGCACGAGCTGGCCGGGCGCGGCCGCACCGGTCACCAGCTCGCCGCCGATGATCAGCGATTCCTTGTTGGCCAGCGCGAGCGTGGTGCCGGCCTCGAGGGCAGCCAGTGTCGGCAACAGGCCGACGGCTCCGGTCATGGCGTTGAGCACGACGTCGCACGGGGTGCGGGCGACGTCGATAGCACTGTCCGGACCGGCGAGCAGCCGGGGCACCCGATGGTCGCCGTGGGCGTAGCCGCGTCTCTGCGCCTCGGCGTAGAGCGCGAGCTGGACGTCCTGGGCGGCCTGGGCCTGGGCGACCGCCACGAGCGGCACGCCGAACTCGATGGCCTGCTCGGCCAGCAGTCGGGGATTGCTGCCACCGGCGGCCAGGGCCACGACCTCGAAGCGATCGGGCTGGGCGGCGATGACCTCGAGGGCCTGGGTCCCGATGGATCCGGTGGACCCGAGGATGGCGACACGCTTGCGCATGCCGCCATTCTCGCGCACGTTCAGGCTGACGTGCTCACTTGACCTCAGATCGCATGATCAGCATCACGCCGAGGGCCAGCGGCAGCACCAACCAGATGAGGCCCGACACCCCCAGCTGCGCCCACTCCTGGCCGCCGAGGTTGCCGTCGAACAGCGGAGTCTGCGCGAAGTTGAAGTCGATCCACGGCTGCAGGTCCTTGAACCAGTCCTGGAAGGCCGCGAGGATCCCGAAGATCGTCGGGAGCACGAAACCGTAGACGAAGTACCCCACGATGGCCGCTGCGGTGTTGCGGAACAGGGCTCCGAGCGTGAATCCGAGCAGCAGCGCCAAGATGCTGGACAGGGTGATGGTGAAGAACTGCTCGACCTTGACGTCCCAGACCGGGTCGACGCCATTGATGGCCGCGCCGAGGACGTTCCCCAACGCGCCGACGACGAACGCGAAGATGATCGAGACGACGCCGACCAGGACCGCGGCCAGTGCCTTGGCCCAGATGATCGAGCCCCGGTTCGGGACCAGGGTGAAGGTCGTCAGACCGCTGCGCTGACTCCACTCCCCCGTGACCAGGAGGATGGCGGCCACCGGCAGGAGGATGTTCAACGGGACCCCGAACGCCGTGGCGAACGTGCCGTAGGTGATCGCGCTGTCCGGGGCGAACGCGATGACCGAGATCGTCGCGATGACCGCGAGCACGCCGATGCTGATCATCAACCACCGGCCCGCTCGGGTGTCGAACATCTTGCGCAGCTCGACCTTCAGCAGTCGGCTGAACGGAATGCCGGGGCGGTCGGTGTGGATCGATTCCATCGTGGTGGCGCTCATGCCACACCTCCTGTGGTGGGCGCGACGTGATCGCGCTGGGTCTGCGAGGTCAGCTGGAGGAACATGTCCTCGAGCCCGGCGCCGTCGGCAGCCCGGAGCTCGGCGAGCACCAGGCCCCTGCCTGCCGCGAGACGACCGATCTCGATCGGGTCGGCCTCGATCCGCAGTCCGTCTCCTGACGTGACGACGGTGAGTCCTGCCGCGGTGGCGGCAGCACCGAGCGCGTCGCGGTCCTCGGCCTTCACGAAGGTGCCGGCCGTCTGGAGCAGCTCCTCCTTCGTGCCTCCTGCGACGATGCGCCCCTGTCCGATCACCAGGATCTCATCGGCGATCACCTCGATCTCGTGCAGCAGGTGCGAGCTCAGCAGCACTGTGCCGCCGCGATCGGCGTACATCCGCAGCAGGCTGCGCATCCAGTGGATGCCGGCCGGATCGAGGCCGTTGGCCGGCTCGTCGAGGATCAGGATCTTCGGATCGCCCATCAGCGCGTTGGCGATGCCGAGGCGCTGGCGCATGCCGAGCGAATAGTTCTTGACCCGCCGCTTGGACTCGCTCGGGGTCAGACTGACCAGCTCGAGCATCTCCTCGACCCGGGTCATCGGCAGGCCCATCGTGACCGCGCTGAGCGCGAGGATCTCGCGCCCGGTGCGCCCCGCGTGCTGGGCCGAGGCGTCGAGCAGGACGCCGACCTGGGTGCCCGGATTGGGGATGTCGCGGTAGTGGATCCCGCCGATCGTGGCTTCGCCGGAGGTGGCTGGAGTCAGGCCGGTGATGATGCGCATGGTGGTGGACTTGCCGGCGCCGTTCGGGCCCAGGAAGCCGGTGACCGCGCCGGGTTGGCAGGCGAACGAGACGTCGTCGACGGCCCGATGGGGCCCGTACGTCTTGGTGAGGTGCTCCACGGTGATCATGGATCCACCATGCCGCACCCGACGCCGGCTGTGCATCCGCCACGCGACCAGGAAGTGCTGGCCAATGGTCGTAGGCGCCACCTGCGCGTCTGGCCGGACTGGCTTCCGGTGCAGACCTGCCGAGGGTGGCCGCGCGACCTACGGTGGAGCCATGACCTCGCGACCCGTCCTTCTGCTCGACACCGTGCTCGACAAGTCATTGGTGCTCGGTTACACCTCGATCGGTCCGTTCCTGCGCCGGAACTGGTGGGCCGATGACCCACGGCCCGGTGCGCTGGTGGATCGTCACGTGATCGTGACCGGTGCCAGTGGCGGACTCGGGCAGACCGCTGCCGCCGGACTGGCACGACTCGGCGCGACGGTCCACCTGCTGGGCCGCAACCTCGACCGTCTGCGCGACTCGGCCGAAGCGATCCGTCGTGACGTGCCGGCGGCGGACCTGCTGCCCGAGGTCTGCGACGTCAGCGACCTCGACGCCGTGCGCACGTACGCGGCCGACCTGCGCAAGCGGGTGCCGGTGCTGCACGCGATCGTGCACAACGCAGGCGTGATGCCACCGAAGCGCACCGAATCGCCCCAGGGGCACGAGTCGACCCTGGCCACCCACGTGCTGGGTCCGCTGCTCCTGACCGAGGAGCTGCGACAGCAGCTGGCCGCCGCGGAATCACCGCGTGTCGTGGTCGTCTCCTCCGGAGGCATGTACTCCGCGCCGCTGGACCGCACGATCGGCGACGACCTGGAGTACGGCAAGGGCACGTACGAGGGCATCCGCGCCTATGCGCGCACCAAGCGGTTGCAGGTGACGATGACCGAGCTGCTCGGCGAGCGGTACGCCGCCGACGGCATCTCGGTGCACTCCATGCACCCGGGCTGGGCCGACACCCCCGGCATCACCGATGCCATGCCGACGTTCGCCAAGGTGATCGGGCCCATCCTGCGCACCGCCGACCAGGGCGCCGACACCATCGTGTGGCTGACCGCCGCCGACCAGCCCGCGGAGACCACCGGACTGTTCTGGTGCGACCGACTCCCCCGGTCGACCTACTACCTGCCTCGCCAGGGCGACGACCCGGCGGTGCGGCGCTCGGCCTGGGCCGCCATCTGCTCGGACGCCGGCGTCGACCCCACCACCCCCGCCTGACCGGCCCCTGCGGTTCCCGCTGAGACTGACGTTCTGACTGCGACACGCTGGCGAGTCGCGACCGAACGTCAGTCTCAGCGGGAACATGCGAACCTCTCGACGGTCGCGATGCATCATGATCGGTGGGCGGCGGCCAGCCACACGATCGTCGCCTCAACCCTCCAGGTTCGTCATGACGTGCTTGATGCGGGTGTAGTCCTCGAGTCCGTACATCGACAGGTCCTTGCCGTAGCCGGAGTGCTTGAACCCGCCGTGCGGCATCTCGGCCACGATCGGGATGTGGGTGTTGATCCACACGCACCCGAAGTCCAGCCGACGGCTCACACGCATCGCCCGGCCGTGGTCCCTGGTCCACACCGAGGACGCCAGCCCGTACTGCACGCCGTTGGCCCAGCGCACCGCCTCGTCCTCGTCGGAGAACTCCTGGATCGTGATGACCGGACCGAAGATCTCGCTCTGGCTGGCGCGATCGTCCTGGGTCAGTCCGGCCAGCACGGTCGGCTCGAAGAAGTAGCCGTCGCCCAAGGCCGCGATCCGGTGCCCGCCGGTCTCGAGCCGGGCGTGATCGGGCAGGTCATCGATGAATCCCGCGACGTGGGCCAGCTGCCCGGCGTTGTTGATCGGTCCGAAGTCGACATCGTCATCAGGCCTGCCGACGCGGGTGCTGCGGGCCTGCTCGACCAGCGCGGCGGTGAAGTCTGCC
>JBBSRN010000211.1:0-4253 GCA_038242985.1 Propionibacteriales bacterium
ACGGAGACGCAAAAACCCCCGTCGTCACAGCAAAGAACACAAAAATCGCCACCGCAGCAACCAACGCACCAATCTCCGGGCGCTTCAACAACGTGTTCAACGTCGAGCTGTGTACCAATCGTTCATCAGCCGTAGCGGTGGTCATAGAGCACTCCAGGGTCGTGGGCGGGTCGAGGGCGAGGTGCTACCGCGTGCCGTTCTTGGCGAACGTCAGGACCTCGGCGGCGTTGTCCTTGGTGATGAACGCCGGGCCGGAGTTGACCGGCTGGCCGCCACCGATGTCATTGCCGTTGATCGACTTCAGGTACAGGCCCGTGACACCCATGAATCCCTGGACGTAGGGCTGCTGGTCCACCGCGAACATGACCTTGCCGTCCTCGATGTCCTTCAGCACGTCCTCGGACAGGTCGAACGTGGCGACCTTCGCCTTGCTGCCGGAGGCCTCGACGCCGGACACCGCGTCGACGGCGTACTGGCCACCGAGAGCCAGGACGGTGTCGATGTTCTTGTCGGCCTGCAGCTTGGAGGTGATCGTGGCCTGCACCGCGTTGTCATCGGTGCCGTCGACCTGCAGGTTCTGGACCTTCCCGCCCATCGTCTCCGCGACGGCCTTGCACCGCTCCTCCAGACCGACGTTGCCCGCCTCGTGGATGACACAGATGGCGTTCTTCTGGCCTTCGGACTTCAGTCGTTCGCCGACCGCCTCGCCGGCGATGGTCTCGGTCTGACCGATGTGGGTGATCGCACCGAAGTCCTTGAACTTGTCGACACCGGAGTTGATGGTGATGACCGGAACGCCGGCGGCGGTCGCCTTCTTCACGCTGGCTTCGAGCCCGTCAGGGTTGGCCATCGAGACCACGATGCCATCGACGTCGTTGGCCACCGCGCCGTCGATCAGCTGCGACTGCTTCGCCGGATCCGGATCGCCGCTGTACTGGACCTTGGCGCCATAGTTCTCCCCCGCCTGCTCCGCACCGGACTTCACCCGGTCCCAGAACGCGTCACCGGGCGCAGCGTGAGTGATCACGGCATACGAATAGCTCTGGTCGGCGGCATCGGACGTACCTTCTTCGCTGCCCGTGCCGCTGCACGACGCGAGGACCAACGCGGTGCAGGCGACGACCGCGCCAGCCGCCGCTCTCTTCGTGCGCATCATCTTCTTGAGCATCCGTGGATCTCCTCTCGGACCACCTGAGCAACATCAGGCGGTGGTGCGCAGTCACGCAATGTGACGCACATTACTCATGGACCGACATGCCGTCAACACTTGTACGGACATCCGGTTCAATCCGGACACTTTCACCGAAAGTAAGCGCTCATCGCAACTTCATTGACAATGCGTTGCACTCAGTGCGCCTTCTGTGCTAGAAATTGTGAGGTGTGATGCCCGCCACGCCCGGCACCTGGGCGTGACGAACCGGTGGCGCGGAGCCGCTCGTCACCGCGTGCCCCACCTGTCCAACGCCCTCGAAAGGTTCGACATGACCACGACTCGACTCACCGCCGGCCAGGCACTCATCCGCTTCCTGATCGCCCAGCGCGTGGAGCACGACGGCGAGGAGCACGCCTTCTTCCCCGGGATCTGGGGGATCTTCGGTCACGGCAACATCGGCGGCATGGCGCAGGCCATCCAGCAGTACGAGGACGAGTTCCCCTACTTCCTCGCCCGCAACGAGCAGGCCATGGTGCATGCCGCCGTAGGCTTCGCCAAGATGAAGAACCGGCGGCAGGCCTTCGCGTGCCTGTCCTCGATCGGGCCCGGTGCCGCGAACATGGTGACCGGCGCTGCCACCGCGACGGTCAACCGCGTTCCTGCCCTGATCATCGCGGGCGACAACTTCGCCGAGCGGGTCCAGTCCCCGGTCCTGCAGCAGATCGAGAACGAGCACGCACCCGACATGGGCACGAACGACGCGTTCCGGCCCGTGGTCCGGTACTGGGACCGCATCAGCCGGCCCGAGCAGCTGATCACCTCGCTGCCCGAGGCCATGCGCATCCTCACGTCCCCGGCCGATGCCGGCGCCGCTTTCATCGGCATGCCGCAGGACGTGGGCACGTTCGCCTACGACTTCCCCGACGAGATGTTCCTCCCCCGCACCTGGCACATCGCGCGCAACCGCGCCGACAGTGCCGCTGTCGATCGCGCAGCCGCAGCGATCCGTGCCTCGAGCAAACCCCTCATCATCGCCGGCGGCGGTGCGCGCTACAGCGAGGCCGAGGCGGCCATCACCGCGTTCGCCGAGAAGACCGGCATCCCGGTCGCCGAGACCCATGCCGGCAAGGGGACCATGCACTGCGATCACGACCTGAGCCTGCAGGCCGCAGGTGTGGCCGGCACCAAGGGCGCCAACGAGATGGCCGCTGCTGCCGACCTTGTCATCGGCATCGGCACCCGCTTCACCGACTTCGCCACCGCTTCGAAGACCGCGTTCCAGAACCCGAACGTCCGCTTCGTGAACATCAACGTCTTCGAGATGGACTCGCTCAAGCATGGCGGCATCGCCCTGACCGGTGATGCCCGCGCCGTCGTGGATGAGCTCACCGAGGCGGTCGGCGACTACGACACCGGCCAGGCCTACCGCCAAGAGGTCAAGGAGCATCACGACTGGTGGAACGCCGAGGTCGATCGTCTCTACAGCTCCACGGCAGGCGCTCTTCCGACCCAGGCGTCGCTGATCGGAGCCGTCGTGAAGTCGGCCGAACCCACGGACGTCGTCGTCTCCTCGGCGGGCAGCCTTCCCGGCGATCTCCTCAAGCTCTGGAAGTCACGGGAGTCCCTGAGCTACCAGGTCGAGTACGGGTACTCCGTGATGGGATATGAGATCGCCGGCGGCATCGGCGCCAAGCTGGCAGACCCCTCCCGCGAGGTCTTCGTCATGTCCGGCGACGCGTCCTTCCTGATGATGAACTCCGAGCTCGCGACCGCGGTCCAGGAGAATCTGAAGATCACCCTCATCCTCATCGACAACCACGGCTTCTCCAGTGTCGGGAACGTGTCGGAGCAGGTCGGGTGCGAGGGGTTCGGATGCCACTACATCTACCGCGGCGAGGACGGCACGTACTCCGGCGACGTGCAGCACCACGACCTGGGCAAGATCTGCGAGGGTCTCGGGGCAGACGTGATCAGCGTGTCGACCCTGCAGGACTTCGACAAGGCTCTGGTGAACGCGCGCGGCTCGGCCAGGACGACCGCCATCGTGGTCGAGACCGACTGGCACGAGCGAGTGGGCGGCTACGCCACCTGCTGGTGGGACATGGCGACCTCCGAGATCTCTGAGATGCCGGCCGTGGACGCGGCCCGCGAGGACTACGTCGAGAACAAGAAGACCCAGCGCTGGCTCAGTACGCTTGACTCAGGTCGCTCGGATGTCTCCAGCTGAGCAGCCGGCCCACGGTCAGGATCCTCAGGTCCTGACGGTGGGCCGGATCAACCTGGACTTCTACGTCAGCGACCTGGGCGTCCACATGCGGGACGCGAAGACCTTCGTCGCCTCCGTGGGCGGCAGCCCGACCAACGTCGCGATCGTGGCGCAGCGCCTCGGCGTCCGCGCAGCGGTGCTCACCGCCACCGGTGACGACTTCGCCGGCCAGCTGGTTCGACGACAGCTCACCGACACCGGCGTCGATGTCCGGTGGGTGCACACCATCGCGGGCGCGCCCACCTCGATGGCGATCCTCGCGCAGCCGTCCCCGGACGAGGGAGAACGTCAGTTCTTCCGGTCCGGACCGGCAGACTCGCTCCTGACCGGGTCCCACGCGGCGGACCTGCCGCGGGACACCCTCGACATCGTGCTGCTGTCCGGGGACGCGATGGCTTCGGGCACGACGCGTTCGCTCCTGCCCGAGCTCGTCGAAGCCGCCGGGAATCACGGCTGCGAGGTGTGGTGGGACCTGGATCTACGACCTTCCTCCTGGGCGACGATGGACCACTACGGCTCAGCCGTGGCGCCGGCCCTCAGGACCGCAGACGTGGTCATCGGGACCGAGGAGGAGTTCTCTGCCCTGCTGGGACTGGGCGAACCCACTCGCTCAGAGCTCGTCGACGCCGTGCGGGCTCTTGACCTGCCGCGCGTGGCGCTGAAGCTGGGTCCGGACGGCATCGTGCTCATCACCGACCACGTGGTGGGTACGACGGTCCCCTCGGTGTCGGACCACCCGGCATGCACCGTCGGCGGCGGTGATGCCACAGCCGGTTCACTCGTGGCGGCGAGACTGAGCGGACAGTCGTGGCAGGACGCGCTCGAGCTCGCCAT
>JBBSRN010000212.1:0-4219 GCA_038242985.1 Propionibacteriales bacterium
CGCCGAGAGCTGCACCGGGCCGCACGTGCCCTGACGTCGCCGGGCGCGGTGGTGGTGGCTGGTGAGGTCGGCCTCGACGTGCCGCTGTTCGCGGACCGCACCCTCCTGGACGACCGACCCACTGCCTACGTGTGCGAGAACTTCGTCTGTCGCCTGCCGGTCAACGACCCGGAACGGCTGCGTGACTAGTACTGCTGGTAGGCCAGCAGGCTGACGCCGATGTAGTGCACGATGAACGCCGCGATCGTGAAGGTGTGGAAGACCTCGTGGAACCCGAACCAGGTCGGCGACGGATTCGGCCACCTGAATCCGTAGACCAGCGCGCCGACCGAGTACAGCGCGCCGCCGGTGATGAGCAGGACCAGCACCGTGGTCGACGCGTTGGCGACGAATTCGGGGAAGTAGAGCACCGCGGCCCATCCGAGCAGCAGGTACAACGGGACGTACAGCCAGCGCGGAGCGCCGATCCAGAACATCTTGAACGTCACCCCGGCGAGCGCTCCGCCCCACACCAGCGACAACATGATCACCGCGTGCGAGGTGCTGAGCAGCAGCACCGAGAACGGGGTGTAGGACCCCGCGATGAGCACGAAGATGTTGGCGTGGTCGAAGCGCCGCCAGAATGCACGCATCCGCATCGACCACGAGCCGGTGTGGTACGTCGCGGACACGCCGAACAACAGCATCGCGCTGACCATGAACACCGCGACGGCGAAGCGCACGACGACGCTGTCGGCGATCACCATCATCACCAGGAAGGCGAAGAACGCCAGCGGGAGGGTGGCGGCGTGCAGCCACCCGCGCAGGCGAGGCTTGATCTCATCGACCGTCTCGCGGACCCGTGCGCCGACTTCTTCGGCGACGGTGTCTGTTCTGGAGTCGGCCATGCGTCTAGATTAGCCGCATGGGTGTCACCGACGTGCTGTACAGCGCGTACGAGAGACGACTGTCACGTTCGTTGGATTCGCAGCGTCTTCCGCGGCATGTCGGGGCGATCGTCGACGGCAATCGGCGCTGGGCCAAGGACGTCCGACGCGATCTGGAGTTCGGTTACCGGGCCGGTGCGGCGAAGGTCGATGAGTTCCTTGAGTGGTGCCACGATCTCGGCGTCGGCACCGTGACCTTCTGGGTGCTCTCGACCGACAACCTGCAGCGTGATCGGGCCGAGGTCGCCAGCATCATGGCGGCGGTCGAGGCCATGGTCGAGCGGCTCGCCGACGACGGCCGGTGGCAGCTGAACATGCTCGGCAACCTCGACCTGCTGCCAGCCGACGGTGCAGGCCGGCTCAAGATGGCCGCCGACCGATCGGCCGGTCATGGCGCCGAGATGAAGGTCAACATCTGCGTCGGATACGGCGGGCGCCAGGAGCTGACCGACGCCATGCGTTCGCTGCTGCTGGACCAGGCTGCCAGGGGGCGCTCGCTCGAGGACGTCGCGTCGACGCTGGAGGTCGACGACATCGCCGAGCACCTCTACACCAAGGGCCAGCCCGATCCGGACCTGGTGATCCGTACGTCCGGCGAGCAGCGGCTGTCCGGTTTCCTGCTGTGGCAGAGCGTGCACTCGGAGTTCTACTTCTGCGACGCGCTGTGGCCGGCGTTTCGCCGGGTCGACCTGCTGCGCGCCATGCGGTCCTATGCCGCGCGGGACCGCCGATTCGGCACCTGAGCGCGTGTCGCCGCGGATCGCCCATGGGCGAGGCCTACGTTGCAAGGGTGTTGATCCTCGCCCCTGAGATCACGCGCCGGGTCCACTTCATCGAGTAGACGCGACCGGCGCAGGGAGCGCGTGCGTGTCGCTGAGGAGGCAGCCATGTCTGCTGCGAAGCGCCGAACCTACGTCCTCGACACCAGCGTCCTGCTGGCCGATCCCCATGCGGTGCTGAGGTTCCACGAGCACGAGGTGGTCCTGCCGGTCGTGGTGATCACCGAGCTCGAGGGCAAGCGGCACGATCCGGAGCTCGGGTACTTCGCCCGTAGCGCGCTGCGCTTCCTCGATGACCTGCGGGTGCAGCACGGCACTCTCGACGTGCCCCTGCCGATCGGTGACGAGGCCGGCACGATCCGGGTCGAGCTCAACCACACCGACGACTCCTCGCTGCCGTCGGGCTTTCGCCTCGGGGACAACGACACCCGGATCCTGGCGGTGGCTCGCAATCTGGCCGACGAGGGGCTCGACGTCACGATCGTGTCGAAGGACCTGCCGATGCGGGTCAAGGCGTCGGCGGTCGGCCTGGTCGCGCAGGAGTACCGCGCCGAGCTCGCGCAGGAGTCCGGCTGGACCGGCATGCGTGAGCTCGAGATCGACAGCGCCGCGCTCGATCAGCTCTACGAGACCGGGGAGATCGACCTCACCAGTCTCGACGCCGACGACACGGCCCGCGACCTGCCGTGCCACACCGGCCTGGTCCTGGTGTCCGACAAGGGCAGCGGGCTCGGCCGCGTGACAGCGGACAAGCAGATCCAGCTGATCCGGGGCGATCGTGAGGCATTTGGCATCCACGGGCGTTCGGCCGAGCAGCGCGTGGCCCTCGATCTGCTGCTCGACCCCGACATCGGCATCGTGTCGCTCGGTGGTCGTGCCGGCACCGGCAAGTCCGCCTTGGCTCTGTGCGCGGGACTCGAGGCCACGATGGAGCGGGGCCAGCACAAGAAGGTGGTCATCTTCCGTCCGCTCTACGCGGTCGGCGGCCAGGAGCTCGGTTACCTGCCCGGCAGCGAGTCCGAGAAGATGGGCCCCTGGGGCCAGGCGGTGTTCGACACCCTGGGCGCAGTGGCCTCCGCGGCGGTCATCGAGGAGATCCTCGACCGCGGCATGCTGGAGGTGCTGCCGCTCACCCACATCCGGGGCCGTTCGCTGCACGACTCGTTCGTCATCGTGGACGAGGCGCAGTCGTTGGAGCGCAACGTCCTGCTGACCGTGCTGTCGCGCATCGGGTCCAACTCCAAGGTCGTGCTCACCCACGACGTCGCCCAGCGCGACAATCTGCGGGTCGGGCGCCACGACGGTGTCGTCGCCGTCGTGGAGAAGCTCAGGGGCCACCCACTGTTCGCCCACGTGACGCTCACCCGCTCGGAGCGCTCGCCCGTGGCCGCCCTGGTCACCGAGATGCTGGAGGACGTCACCCTCTGACCGATCGGTGATCCCGGTCCGGAGCCGCTCGCTGTGGCATGGTTTCCCCGTGGGAGTCATGGGGAGGGTCATCGTGGGTGCGGCCCTGACCGGTCTCGTGCTCGGCCTCGGCGCGTGCGGTTCCGACGACGCCGCAGGCAGCAGCCCCGTCGTCGACTGGTTGGTGGTGCCGGGCCGCACCGACCAGGCCGCGCTCGCGGACACCTGTGCCCGCGAGGCGGGCGGCGACTACACCGTGCGGCTGCACGAGCTGCCGGCGAACATCGACGATCGACACACCGATCTCGTGCGCCGCCTGTCCGGAGCCAACTCGTCGGTGGACGTGCTGAGCCTGGAGACCCCGCTGATCGCCGAGATGTCCGGTGCCGGTTTCCTGGCGCCGTTGTCCGCGACCCGGCAGGCCACCTGGGGCGAGGGAGTCGCGCCCGGGGCACTGAAGGCGTCGACGAACGACGGCACGCTCGTGGCGGCGCCGTGGTGGTTCGACCCCCAGCTGCTCTGGTACCGCGGGGCGACCGCCGAGCGCGCCGGGCTCGACGTCACCGCACCGATCACCTGGGACGACCTGATCGCCGGTGCCGACCGGTTGGGCGTCACGGTCCAGATCGACGACCTCGACGGCAGCGGGACGTCGGAGTGGGTGTCCGCGCTCGTGACGGCCGGCGGCGGGGACCTGCTCACCGGATTGGACACCGGCGCCGGACGGACCGCCGCAGCCGTCGTGGAGTCCTACCGCGAGTCCCGGGTGGGTCCGGGCCCGTCGGCCAGCGCGATCGCAGAATTCACCGGAGCCAGTGGTGGCTTCCTGCTGGCGCCGAGCTCAGCCATCTCGGCCACTCCCATGCAGGCGGTGGCGCCGGAGCTGGCGGTCGCGGCGTACCCCGTCATCTCGACCACGGCGCCGGCGCCGGCAGCCGGCATCTCGCTCGCCGTCTCGCGGGACTCCGCGAACCAGAAGGAGTCCGCGGATCTCATCTCCTGCCTCGTCGCGCCAAGACAGCAGCGAGACCTGGTCCTGCAGACCGGTCACGCCGCTGCCCGCACCGCGACCTTCGACGATGACATCGTGCAGCGTGACTCACCGAC
>JBBSRN010000213.1:0-4202 GCA_038242985.1 Propionibacteriales bacterium
GCAGCGCTCGATCCGGACGATCGCGCCTGGATGTGCCACGAGGTTCCGCCGGCCGTGCACGGGCCGTGGCTCGCGGCACTGGATCCCGCCGCCCGCGCGGTGACCCTGCGACTGGCGGGCTACGGTCCGCGATCGACCGGCCTGGTGATGAACCCGCACGTGCTGGAGCTCGACACCGGCACGACGGCCGGGGTGGCACTGGACCTGGTGCGCACCCACGGCGATCTCATGGAGACGGTCTACATGCTGCCGGTCCTCGGTCCGTCGCGCACCGTGCTCGGGGTCGTCAGCCTGCGCCGGCTCATCGTCAGCGATCCGGCGACCATCGTCGACGACGTGATGACGTCGCCCGCCGTGACGATGCGCACCGACCAGGACCAGGAAGCGGCGGCGCGGTCCTTTCGCGAGGCCCGGTTGATCGCCGCGCCGGTCGTGGATCCCGACGGCCGCCTGGCCGGCGTCTTCACGGTCGACGACGCGATGCGCATCCTGGCGGAGGCCCAGGATGAGGATCTCGCCCGCGGCACCGGCAGCGAGCGGCTGCGCCGGTCCTACCCCGCCACCTCGATCCGTGACCTGGTGCGCTCGCGCGTCGGGTGGCTGCTGGTGCTGATCGTGGCGGCGACCCTGACCGTCAACGTGCTCGACCACTTCGAGGAGACCCTCGCCGACGTCGTGGTCCTGGCGCTGTTCGTGCCCCTGCTGATCGGTACCGGCGGCAACGTCGGCGCGCAGACCGCGACCACGGTCGTCCGCGCCCTGGCGGTCGATGACATCCGGCCCGGGGACGTCGGTCGGGTCATGGCACGGGAGGTCAGCACCGGCCTGGTGCTCGGACTGGTCCTGGCGGCCGTCGGATTCCTGCCCGCCACCCTGTTCGCCGATGCCTCGATCGCGATCGTGGTGTGCCTGTCGCTGGTCTCGATCTGCGTGCTGGCGACGGCGGTCGGATCCGTCACCCCGTTGCTGGCCCGCAGGCTCGGCATCGATCCGGCCGTCGTCAGCGCACCGTTCATCAGCACGGTCGTCGACGCGACCGGGCTGGTGGTGTACTTCCTGGTGGCTCGCGCCGTTCTCGGCCTCGGCTGACGGCTCGCGCCGAGCGCGACCGGCTCAGTTGCCGGGGATGATGACGCGCAGCACGAGGTACGCCAGCGCACCCACACCGGCCGCGGCCGGGATGGTGATGACCCACGCGGTCACGATGCTGCGGGCCACGCCCCAGCGCACCGCGCTGAACCGCTTGGTGGCGCCTGCACCCATGACGGCGGACGTCATGGTGTGCGTGGTCGAGACGGGCGCCTGCGCGTAGATCGCCATGCCGTACAGCACGACCGCGGCGGTGGACTCCGCGGCGAATCCGCGCGGCGGATCGAGTGCGATGATGCGACGGCCCATGGTGCGCATGATGCGCATGCCACCGGAGAGCGTGCCCAGGCTGATGGCGCCGGCTGCCGCGATGATGACCCACAGCGGGATGTCGTCGTTGGCCGGCGTGTGCTCGCCGGCCGCGATCAGCGCCAGCACGATGACGCCCATCGTCTTCTGCGCGTCCTGCAGGCCGTGCCCGAGGGACAACGCAGCCGCCGAGACGGTCTGCGACAGGCGGAAGCCGCGGTTGACCGAGTGCGGGTTGCGGCGCCGGAAGATCCACATGATCGAGGTCATGACCACGAACGCGCCGGCGAAGCCGATCAGCGGGCTCATGATCATCGGGATGGCGACCTTGTCGATGACCTTGTCCCAGTCGACCTTGACGCCCGCCACGAGACCGACGCCGATCAGGCCACCGATCAACGCGTGCGAGGACGACGACGGGATGCCGAAGTACCAGGTGATCAGGTTCCACGTGATGGCACCGACCAGTGCCGACAGCACGACGGTGAGCGCGTGCTCGGGTGCCAGGATCCCGTCGAACCCGGTGAGGATGTCCTTGATCGTCTTGGCCACCTCGACGCCCAGCAGGGCTCCGACGAAGTTCAGGATCGCCGCCATCATCAGCGCGAGCCGCGGGGTGAGCGCCCGGGTGGACACCGACGTGGCGATCGCGTTGGCGGCGTCGTGGAAACCGTTCGTGTAGTCGAAGAACAGCGCAACGCCAACGGTGATGACCAGCAGCACGAAGACAGCGTCCACGCTCAGGACTCCTTGACGGCGATCTGCTCCACCGTGTTGGCCACCGTCTCCAGGGCGTCGATCGCGTGCTCGAGGGAATCGACGACGTCCTTGAGCTTCATGACCTGCAGCGCCTTGAAGTCTCCGGAGAACAAGTTGGCCACGATGCGGCGGTAGGTGCGGTCGCCCTGGTTCTCGAGACGGTTGATCTCGATCCAGTACTCCTCGAGGTCCTTCATGGTGCGCAGCCGCGGCATCGCGTCGGCGGTCACCTGCGTGGCCCGCTGCAGCACCTCGACCTGGGGCGCGAAGTCGCTGGACAGCTGGCCCAGCTCGTAGAGGTGGACGAGGTCGACGGTCTCCTCCATGAAGTCCATGACGTCGTCGAGGCTGCTGGCGAGCTTGTAGATGTCCTCGCGGTCGAACGGCGTGATGAACGTGGAGTTCGCCCGGCGCACGATCTCGTGGGTCAGCTCATCGGCCTGGTGCTCGGCCTCGCGCATGCGTTCGGCGAGATCGTCCTCGTCGGTCTGCGGATCGAGCAGCAGGGCCAGCAGATCGGCCCCGCTGACCAGCAGTGTCGCCATCTCGGAGAACAGGTCGTAGAAGGTTGTTTCCACCGGTCGAATGCGAAATCGCACCGCGTGCTCCCGTCAATGCTGGAAAGGCCACGCCCATGCTAGGGCCAGATGAATCCAGAGTGTCAATCGGATGAGGATTCAGGTCACGCGTCCACTACGCAAGAGCGTGCCGCCGGCGACGGGCGGCGTCGATCAGCCCCATGAGCAGCGCCACGACGACGAACCCGATGGTCACGTGCAGGCTGTACGACAGCGCCTCGGCGTAGTCGCCGCTGGTCGACGCGAGTCGTTCGAAGAACAGGGCGAGGACGATGGCCACGCCCAGGG
This sequence comes from Propionibacteriales bacterium, assembly GCA_038242985.1. Lineage (GTDB taxonomy): Bacteria > Actinomycetota > Actinomycetes > Propionibacteriales > Nocardioidaceae > Aeromicrobium. The sequence goes on from JBBSRN010000213.1 coordinate 3,024, forward strand.
CCGAGCCGATCCGTTGGGCGGTCTGCAGCAGGCCTCCGCCGGCTCCGGCACGCACCGGATCGATGTCCTCCAGCGCCAGCGTGATGTTCGGCGAGATGACCATGCCGCCGCCGATGCCGGCGGCGAACAGCGCCGGCGCGAGGTACAGCGCCACGTTCGATTCGAGGACCGGCACCTGCAGGTCGACCACCACGAGCCCGATGACGATGACGACCAGGCCGGTCACGACCATGGCGCGCCCGAACCGCTCGGTGTACCGGCCGGCCTGCCAGGCGGCGATCGCCGAACCGATCGCGAACGGCAGCTGCGCCGCTCCTGCCTGCAACGCGGTGTAGCCGAGGCCCTGCTGCAGGTACAGCGTCAGCACGATGAAGATCGAGGTGAAGCCGGCGAAGTAGGCCGTGCCCAGACCGAGCCCGAGCATGAACGAACCGATCTTGACCAGCGACAGGTCCAGCAGACCTTCGTGTCCGCTCGACGTCCACCAGCGCTCCCACCACACGAAGCCGCCCATCAGCGCAGCGGCCACGCCCAGCAGCCACCACGGTCGCTCCGCGAGGCTGGCGTCACTGCCGCCGGTCACCAGTGGCAGCAGGACGAACAGCATCGCGGCGCCGAACAGCACCACGCCGATCGGATCGAGCGACTGCTTCGGGCCGCGGTCGGCGGCCGGAAGGTAGCGGCGGGCCAGGACCATCAGCCCGATCCCGATCGGGACGTTGACGTAGAACACCAGGCGCCACCCGAACTCCGGGCCACCCAGCTGGACCAGCGCGCCGCCGAGCAGGGGTCCGATCGCGGTCGAGATGCCGATGGTGGTGCCGAACAGGCCGAAGGCCCGGCCCCGTTCGGCACCCTTGAACAGATTCTGGATGAAGCCGGAGACCTGCGGCGCGATGAGTCCGCCGCCCACGCCCTGCAGCAGTCGCGCCGCGCCGAGCATGAGCGGCGTCTGGGCGGCACCGCACAGGGCGCTGGCGGCGGTGAACACCCCGACGCCGATGATGAAGACGGTGCGGCGACTGCGGGCGTCGCCGAGCCGGCCCGCCGGCACCAGCACGATGCCGAAGGCGAGCGCATATCCGGCCACGACCCACTGGATGGTCGCGTTGCCTGCGCCCAGTCCCTCCCGGATCGAGGGCAGCGCGACGTTGACGATGCTGACGTCCAGCAAGGTCA
>JBBSRN010000214.1:0-4188 GCA_038242985.1 Propionibacteriales bacterium
AAGACCGTCGATCAGTCGCGGAGCAGCCACGTCGTCCGCGCATCGCACATCAACCGTCGCCATGATCGGCTTCACCATGAAGTCGCCTTGCTCGTAGCGCCGCGTGTCAGTGCCTCGACCTCCGTCGGTGAGGACGCCGAGTCAGCGCACACCGTGACGTCGACGTGGATCGCCGCTCGCCAGGCCGCCTCGTCGGCGACATGGGCGAGAACCTCGGGACGAGTTGCCGCAACCCACCGACCGCAAACTGGTCAGCACGAGCGTGCCCGGTCGTGCGGCATGGCCGCTTTCAGCTGGCGGCGGGCCCTTCACGATCGACGTCGCGGTACTGCTCGGGAATCGGATCTCCGGACTCCCCGTGGAGCTCGCGCTGCAGAGTGTTGAAGTCGGTGTCCGGTGTCCGGTACTTCAAGTCGCGCGCAACTTTGGTCTGTTTGGCTTTCGCACGGCCGCGACCCATCAGGTTCGACCCCCTCGCAGAAAAGTAGTCTCGATGTCGTGCCGCAAGCGTACCCTCAGTACCCGCCTCTTCGCTCACCGGGCTCACAGCCTCGCGCCTCGCTCACGCGCTCGAGGCTTCCTCCGCCAGGATCTGTTCGCGCAGGATGTCGGCGTGTCCGTTGTGCCGGGCCAGCTCGCGGATGAGGTGCAGAAGGACCCACCGCACGGTGAGTGGGCTGCGCCGATTGTGCAGGGCGTGGTCGTCCAGCGCGAAGCCAGCGCTGATGGCCTGTGCCTCGATCACGACGGCGGCGTACTGGGCGCGCACCGACTCGACCGTGTCGTCGACACGCAGCGTCCAGCTGCCCTCAGCGGTCTCCGGCAGACCGAGATCGGCGCGGTTCTGGCCGTCCATCGCCACGTGCGCCCAGACCGTCTCGACGAACACGGCATGCTTCAGGATCGCGAGTGGGCTGGTCAGTGACGGCACGAGGCGTCGTCGGGCCTGCTCGTCGGTCAGCCCGTCCGCGACCCCGAGCATCTCGGCCCGCTGCTCGGCCAGGACCGACTCCAGCTGCGTGCGCTCGTCGCCGAGCAGCTGCTCCTTCGCACCGGTCATGTCGCGGGATGGTCGCGGACCATCGTGACCGTGCCACCGGGGCCGTGCACGTCGGCAGCTGCGACCCCGCCGGCGATCCAGGCGTCGACACCGCGCTCGGTCAGCAGGCGCACCGCTGCATCGGCGGCGTCCGGGGCGACCAGGGCCACCATGCCGACACCCATGTTCAGGGCCTGCTCCAACGCTGGCCGCTCGACGCCCCCGAGCTCGCCCACCAGGGAGAACACCGGTTGCGGGGTCCACGTGGAGCGGTCCACGACGACCGAGACCGAGGCGGGCAGCACTCGCGCGAGGTTGGCTGCCAGCCCACCGCCGGTGATGTGCGACATCGCATGCACCTCGACCGCATCGGCCAGCGCGAGGCACGGCAACGTGTAGAGCCGGGTCGGGATCAGCAGCTGCTCGCCCAACGTGCTGGAGAACTCCGGCACCTGGCGGTCCAGCGACCAGCCCGCCTGGTCGAAGAAGACGTGGCGCACCAGCGAGTATCCGTTGGAGTGCAGACCGCTGGCAGCCATCGCGATGACCACGTCGCCGGACCGCACCCGCTCAGGGCCCAGCAGTCGGTCGGCCTCGACCACGCCGGTGGTGCTGCCGGCGATGTCGTACTCGTCCACACCCAGCAGCCCGGGATGCTCTGCGGTCTCACCACCGAGCAGCGCGGTGCCGGACTCGACGCACGCCTGGGCGATGCCCTTGACGATGTCCGCGATCCGTTCGGGCACGACCTTGCCGCAGGCGATGTAGTCGGTCATGAACAGCGGTTCTGCGCCGCAGACCACCAGGTCGTCGACGAGCATGCCGACCAGGTCGAATCCGATGGTGTCGTGGACGTCCATGCGTTGGGCGATCTGGACCTTGGTGCCGACGCCGTCGGCCGACGTGGCCAGATAAGGCCTGGCGTAGTCCTTGAGCAACGATGCATCGAACAGGCCGGCGAATCCGCCGATGCCGCCGACGACCTCGGGACGGCGAGCCCGGTCGACCCACTGCTTCATCAGCTCGACGGCCCGGTCGCCCTCTGCGACCGAGACGCCAGCGGCGGCGTAGTCGACTGTCGCCCCGGTGGACGAGGGGTCGACGCGTGCGCCCCCGGTCACGGCAGGGCCTGGCGCGTCGTGGCGTCGGCCGGCGCCTCGAGCAGGTGCTTGCCGATCATCTCGTCCTCGGGCAGGGCGACCGGATAGATGCCGTCGAAGCAGGCCCGGCACAGATCATCCTTGGGCACGCCGGTGGCCTCGACCAGCTCGTCGAGATCGACGTAGCAGAGCGAATCGGCCCCCACGGAACGGCAGATCTCATCGACGGACAGTCCGTTGGCGATCAGCTCGGCACGCGAGGCGAAGTCGATCCCGTAGAAGCACGGCCACTTGACCGGCGGGCTGGAGATGCGCACGTGAACCTCGGCGGCACCGAACTCACGCAGCATGCTCACGAGCGCCCGCTGCGTGTTGCCCCGGACGATCGAGTCGTCGACCACCACCAGGCGCTTGCCGGCGATGACGTCGCGCAGCGGATTGAGCTTGAGCCGGATGCCGAGCTGCCGGATGGTCTGCGACGGCTGGATGAACGTGCGGCCGACGTAGGAGTTCTTGACCAGGCCGTGCCCGAACGGGATGCCGCTCTCCTCGGCATATCCGATCGCGGCCGGCGTTCCGGACTCCGGGACCGGGATGACCAGGTCGGCATCGACCGGGTACTGCCTGGCCAACCTGCGGCCGGTCTCCGCGCGGACGCTGAACACGCGCTGGTCGGAGATCGTGGTGTCCGGTCGAGCCAGGTACACGAACTCGAACAGGCAGCCCTTGGGGGCCGGATCGGCGAACTTCTCGGTGCGCAGGCCGTCCTGGTCGATCGCGATGAACTCACCGGGCTCGATCTCGCGGATGTAGGAGGCGCCCACGATGTCGAGGGCGGCGGTCTCGCTCGCCACGACCCAGCCGCTGTGCAGGCGACCCAGCACCAGGGGCCGGATGCCCTGCGGATCGCGGGCGGCGTAGAGCGTGTTCTCGTCCATGAACACCAGCGAGAACGCCCCACGCAGCATCGGCAGCACCTCGAGTGCGGCCTCCTCGACCGAGCGGTCCGGGTACGAGGACAGCAGGGATGCCATGACCGAGGTGTCCGAGGTGGCGGTCTCGCCGCGACCGGAGGCAGCGCCCTGGGCGGTGAGCCGTTCGGCCAGGGTGGCGACGAGCTCATGGGTGTTGGTCAGGTTCCCGTTGTGGCCCAGGGCCACCGAGCCGGTGGCGGTGGGGCGGAACGTGGGTTGCGCGTTGTGCCACACGCTGGAGCCGGTGGTGGAGTAGCGCGCGTGACCGATGGCGATCTCGCCCTTCAACGATTCCAGGGTCGATTCGTCGAACACCTGCGAGACCAGGCCCATGTCCTTGTAGACCAGGATCTGCCGGTGGTTGCTGACCGCGATGCCGGCCGATTCCTGGCCGCGGTGCTGCAGCGCGTAGAGACCGAAGTAGGTCAGCTTGGCGACTTCCTCGCCCGGGGCCCAGACGCCGAACACACCGCAGGCATCCTGCGGTCCGGCGTCGTGGGGATCGATCTCGTGGGTGAGTCGTCCGTCTCCGCGGGGCACGAACTCAGTGTAGGGGCCCGCACCCACGCCGACGACCGCCTCCCCGGCGGTGACGCCGAAGTGCCGCGCCGTCGACGGCGTCGTGGTCGAATGGGGCCATGACCTCGAACACGATCTCCGTCGAACGCACCATCGCTGCCGCGCCTGAGGCGATCTTCGCCTATCTCGCTGATGCCACGAAGCACCAGGACATCGACGGGTCCGGCACCGTCCGCGCGGCCAAGGGCCCTCGCGAGCCGCTCACCATGGGATCGAAGTTCGGCATGTCGATGCACATGGGCGTCGGGTACTCCACGGTCAACGAGGTCGTCGAGTTCGAGCCGAATCGGCAGATCGCGTGGCAGACGAGCGGCCTCGGCGGTCTGGTCGGCGGCCGGATCTGGCGGTACGTGCTCGAGCCTGTCGGCGACGGCACGCTCGTCCGCGAGACCTGGGACGTGTCCAGGGACAAGCAGCGCTTCCTGCTCAAGCGGTCCCCGATGGCGCCGGCAGCCCGCAACGGCATGCGCAAGACGCTGGAGAGGATCGCCGGGCT
>JBBSRN010000215.1:0-4178 GCA_038242985.1 Propionibacteriales bacterium
CCTCGAGGCACTGCTGGAACGCGTCAAGGGACCGGACTTCCCGACCCACGGCCTCATCGTCGGCACCCAGGGCATCGAGGACATGTACCGCACCGGTCGCGGCTCGATCCCGATGCGCGCCGTGGTCAACATCGAGGAGGACGCGCGCGGTCGCATCCAGCTGGTCGTCACCGAGCTGCCGTACCAGGTCAACCCCGACTCGCTCATGCGCAAGATCGCCGATCTGGTCAACTCAGGGCGCATGCAGGGCATCTCGGACCTGCGCGATGAGTCCAGCTCGCGGGTCGGTCGACGCATCGTCATCGAGGTGCGCCGCGACGCGGTGGCCCGGGTCGTGCTCAACAACCTGTTCAAGCACACCGAGCTGCAGAGCAACTTCAGCGCCAACATGCTGGCCCTGGTCGACGACGTGCCACGGACCCTCAGCCTCGACGGCTTCATCACGAACTGGATCACCCACCAGATCGAGGTCATCCGCCGGCGCACCGAGTACCGCCTGCGCAAGGCCGAGGAGGAAGCACACATCTTCCGCGGTTACGGCAAGGCGCTCGACGCGCTGGATGACGTGATCGCCCTCATCCGGCGCAGCCCCACCGTCGATGAGGCCCGGGACGGGCTGATCACGCTGCTGGAGATCGATGAGATCCAGGCCCGCGCGATCCTGGAGATGCAGCTGCGCCGCCTGGCGGCCCTGGAGCGCCAGAAGATCCTCGACAAGCTCGCCGAGCTCGAGACGGCGATCGCGGACTACCAGGACATCTTGGCCCGCGAGGAACGCCAGCGCTCCATCGTCAGCGAAGAGCTCGCAGCGATCGTGGACAAGTACGGCGACGACCGCCGCACCCCGATCGTCCCCGCCGACGGCGACCTGTCCGATGAGGACCTGATCCCCGACGAGGAGGTCGTGGTCACGATCACCAAGGGCGGCTACGCCAAGCGGACCCGCATCGATCAGTACCGGGTGCAGCACCGTGGCGGCAAGGGAGTGCGCGGCGCCACGCTGCGCGGCGAGGACGTGGTCGATCACGTGTTCGCGACCACCAGCCACCACTGGATCCTCTTCTTCACCACGGCCGGACGGGTCTACCGCACCAAGGCGTACCACCTGCCGGAGGCGGCTCGCGACGCCAAGGGCGGCCACGTCGCCGGTCTGCTGTCGTTCCTGCCCGACGAGCACATCGCCCGGGTGCTGGCGGTTCGTGACTACGAGCAGGCGCCCTACCTGGTGCTGGCCACCCGCAAGGGACTGGTCAAGAAGACCCGACTCGGCGACTACAACAGCCCGCGTCAGGCCGGCGTCATCGCGATCAACTTCCGCGACGACGACGACGAGCTGATCGGCGCCGAGCTGGTCAACCCGCAGGACGACATGATCCTGATCTCCCGGAAGGCGCAGGCCATTCGATTCCGCGCCGACGACGAGCAGCTGCGTCCCATGGGTCGAGCCACCTCCGGTGTCACGGGCATGAAGTTCCGCGGCGACGACTCGCTGCTGTCGATGAGCGTGATCCGGCGCCCCGAAGAGGTCGACGACGCCGACGCGGTGCTCGAACCAGAGCAGCTGTACGTGTTCACCGTCACCGGTGGCGGTTACGCCAAGAAGAGCCGCATCGAGGACTACCGTCTGCAGGGACGGGGCGGACTGGGCATCAAGGCCATGCAGATCACCGAGAATCGCGGTGAGCTGGTCGGTGGCCTCGTGCTCGTCGACACCGACGACGTCATCTCGGTCACCGGCGGTGGTCAGGTGACTCGTAGCCTCGTCTCAGGTGTGAATGCCACCGGACGTGGCACGATGGGTGTCAAGTTCGTGACATTCAAGGGGGACGACAGCGTCGTGACGATCGCACGCAGCACCGAGCCGGCGCCTGTCGCCGTGTCCGAGGAGACCCCTCCTGAGGATGCCGCACCTGACATGCCCGCGGACGAGCAGTCGACCGACCGGACCGATCCGACCGATGAGGTGCACGAGTGAGCGACGAATCCGCCGACACCAGCACGGATCGCGCCCGGGACACCATGCCCGGTGCGGGCGCAGGCGATGCCGCGCACACCACCCAGATTCCGCGCATCGAACGCACCGAGGACACCGTCGGGCAGACGGACAAGGGCAGGCCCCGCCCGAGTGGGTCGACCACGTCGGGAGCAGTCAAGACCGATGAGGCCAAGACCGATGAGGCCAAGACTGCGAAGACCCAGACAGCGAAGGCACAACCTGCTTCGCTGAAGTCTGGCTCGACGAAGTCCGAGCCCGTGAAGACCGAGACCTCCGCGAACGAGCAGCCGAAGACCCAGCCGCCGAAGGCCGGTCCGTCGAAAGCTGGGCCATCGAAAGCTGGGCCATCGAAGGCTGGGCCATCGAAGCCTGGCGGCACGAAGCCGAAGTCCGCCGATGCAGGCTCCTCCGGTCGCCCGCTGTCGGCCAAGGACTACGCACGGACCACCTCGCACTCAGCGTCCAGCACCGCAGTGATACCGGCGGTCAAGGACGAACGCCAGGCGTCCTCCACCTCCTCGACAGGTGCACCGAGCAAAAGTCCGGTCGGACAGTCCGCCCAGGTTGCGGAATCGCACGGACGGGCTGCCACCTTGCGGCTGTCGCACGTGGAGCCGTGGTCGGTCACGCGCATGGCGTTTGCCATCTCGGTCGCCATGATGGTCGTCGCGGTCGTCGCGGTCGCCATCTTCTGGGTCGTGCTCGAGGTCACTGGGGTGTGGGACCAGGTCGACGGCAGCGTCACGTCGGTGCTCAGTGACAACTCCTCCAGCTTCCGCATCACCGACTACCTCGGATTCACTCGACTGGTCGGTCTCAGCCTGGTGCTGTCGGCACTGAACGTGGTCATCGCGACGGTGCTCGCCACCATCGCGGCGCATCTGTACAACCTGGCCGCTCAGCTGCTGGGCGGCTTCGAGGTCACGTACACGTCGGAGGACTGAATCGCAGGCAGCCCGATTTCATCTGCCCGGGCCGGTGCGGTATCGTTCATCGCTGTTGCGGGCGTATAGCTCAGCTTGGTTAGAGCGCTTCCCTGATAAGGAAGAGGTCCCAGGTTCAAGTCCTGGTACGCCCACTCCACGAGGAGGATCCATGAAGAAGATCATCACCCTCGGCCTGACCGCCGGCGGACTCCTGTGGGCCCTCGGACAGCGGCGCAGGTCCGCGCCGGTCAACACGTGGGCAGCGGGAACCGACCCGGTCTGATCGGTGCGGGAAGTACCGTCTGAGCTGCACGACGACGGGGCCTTGGCGCAATTGGTAGCGCACCTGCTTTGCAAGCAGGGGGTTAGGGGTTCGAGTCCCCTAGGCTCCACCACCACGCACCACATCAGATCCCGCGGGCGGAGCGACCCACAGCACGCCGCCGCCGGATCGTCTGGACCAGCTGGGCGATGGCCGTCAGGGCGAGAGCGGCCACCACCACGACCAGCACGGCGAGTCTCTGGTCGGGGATGAATGCGTTGCCGACGATGCCGATCACCGCGTAGGTCGCCGACCACAGCAGGGTCGCGCCCACCGCCGCGACGGCGTAGCGCTGCCACGGGTAGCCGCCGAGGGCCGCCGCGACCAGCACCGGTATCCGGCCGCCGGGCAGAAGGCGAGACACCAGCAGGGTGCGCACCTCGTTGCGCTCGATGCCCTCGCGCAGGCTGGCGAGCGCGCCTTGGGGGTTGTCGCGCTGCAGCCAGCCGAAGCGCTGCGCCAGCGGTGCACCCCACACGCGGAGCGCGCCGTAGGTGATGACGTCGCCCAGATAGGCGCCAGCGGCACCGACCAGCACCACGACGCCGATCTCCCACGGTTGATCGGCTCGCACCACGACCGCTGCCGCGCTGACCGCGGCACCGGTCGGGACGATCGGGATGACCGAGCCGAACAGCACGAATCCGGCCAGGCCGAGCAGGGCGAGCACGCTCACGGCACCAGCACCTGACGCAGACCATGGACGGCGGGCAGGGCCGTGGTCGGAGCGTCGGCGAACGCGCCTGCGAAGCGGCCGGCCGGCCCCACGAACAGCCGCTCGTGGTTGGTGCGCGCCAGCCGGCGCAGCCCCCAGGGCCAGAAGGTTCCGTGATGCACCGGCAACGCCCAGCGCGAGCCGTTGGCGATCGCCGCAGAGGCTGCCTCTTCCGGCCCGATGTGCTGGTCGCCGAGCGTGGGACCCCATCCACCGATC
>JBBSRN010000216.1:0-4177 GCA_038242985.1 Propionibacteriales bacterium
CACCGGGCAGAGCGCCCATCCGAGCCTGTACGACGTCGACCTGGAGCAAGACGACTTCGATCTGGCCGTGGCCCGGCACGCCCTCGCCGCCGGCGTCCCGCTCCTGGCCATCTGCCGCGGGCTGCAGGTGGTCAACGTCGCGCGCGGTGGCGACCTGGTGCAGGACATGGCCGCGACGACCGGCAATCACCGCCACCTGGTGCACCACGTGCGGGTCGATGCCGGCACCCTGCTGGCCGGCGCGATCGGCCGGGAGGTCGAGGTCTCGTGCTTCCACCACCAGAGCCTGGGGCGGCTCGGCGAGGCGATGGTGCCGGTGGCGGCTGCCGACGACGGCACGACCGAGGCGGTCGAGCTGCCCGACACCCCGGGGTGGTTCCTCGGCGTGCAGTGGCACCCTGAGGACACCGCTGCCACCGATCCCACCCAGGCTGCGGTGTTCGCTGCACACGTGAAGGCTGCGAAGCAGTACCGGCGGACCGGTCAGCCTGCTGCGGGGCCGCCGGCCTGACGATCGGCGCTGCCAGCCTCCAGGTGCTCGATGATGAGGTGCAGCGATGCGCCGAGCGCGTCGAGCTCACCGCGGTCGAGTCCCTGGGTCACGAACTTCTCCTCATCGTTGAACGAGGGGAAGAGGTGCCGCATCAGCTGCTGGCCCTCGTCGGTCAGCGACAACAACGTGCGTCGCCGGTCGTGCGCAGGGACCTGCTTGACCAGCAGGCCCCGATTGATCAGCGTCTGTGCCACCCCGGTGAGAGTGCCCTTGGTGATCCCTGCCTCGGCGGCGACGTGCCGGGTCTCGCTCTCGTCCCAGATCCACACGACCCACAAGACGACGAAGCCGGTCCAGGTGAGATTGACCGAACGAAGCACCGATTGCTCGAGGTGGTTGCGGATCGCCGAGGCAGCCCGGTAGAGGTTCGACACCGCGGCCATGGCACCGAAGTCGATCTGCAGGTCGTCGATCTTGGAGGAGACGGCCTCTTCGGTCTGTCGCAGGGTGTGGAAGCCGGTCACGTTCGTGCTCCTCCCCGCCGAGCCGCCGTGAATCGACGGACCCGGCCAATCCTAGTGCGCTGCGCCCGCGGCAACGAGATCCCGGTAGTGGCGATGACGCCCGCCCAGGCCGACCATGACGACCCCCACGAGCACGTCCTCGCGGAAGTAGCCGACTGCCACGTCGAGCTCCGCGAGGTCGCCCTCCAGCACCTCGACGCGCTCGCCGACCCCGACCGAGCCGAACGACTGGATCCGCAGGTCGTACTGATCGCTCCAGAACGACGGAACCGGCGCGAACGGTGTCGCGTCGAGCTCGGCACCGATCAGATGTCGACCGAGCGTGGAGCCGGCCTTGCGGGCCGTGTCGGTGACCATCGTCCAGTGCTCGACCCGGCGCGGCACCTCATCCAGCAGCAGATTCGGGAACCGGGCCAGGTCGCCGCACGCCACCACGTCCGGACGCCCCTCGACCCGCATCGCGTTGTCGCACAGCAGGCCGTCGCGCAGGTCCAGCCCGTTGCCTTCGAGCCACTGGACCTCCGGGAGGCAACCGACCGCCTCGACCACGAGATCGGTGTCGATGACGGTACCGTCGGCGAGCTCGACCGACGAGACCCGTTCGGTGCCGCCGAAGGCCACCGGCACGGTGCCGAGGTGGAATCGCACGCCCTCGCGCTCGTGGCGGCGTTGCAGCGCTGCGCCCAGCTCGTGGCGCAGCGGCCGTTGCATGGGCACGTCCTCGGGGGCCACCACGTCGACGTCGACACCGAGCCCACGGGCCGTCGCGGCGACCTCGCACCCGATGAAACCGGCCCCGATGATCACCAGGTGCTTCGCCGCCAGCAACGCCTCGCGCAGTCGCTTGGCGTCATCGAGCGTGCGGATGACGTGCCGGCCGTCCTCGGGTCCCTGCAGGGAGAGTCGGCGCGGACGCAGACCGGTCGCGACGACCAGGCCGTCCCACCCGATCTGCTCGCCGTCAGCAGTCGTGACCGTCCCGGCAGCCAGGTCGGCGGCCGCGACGCGGGTGTCGAGCCGCCAGATCACATCGGCAGCACCCCTCGGGAGCCGGAACTCCAGTCGAACCTCGTCGAGGCCGCCGGCCAAGGCGTCCTTCGACAACGGCGGACGGTTGTACGGCATGCGCGCCTCGTCGCCGAGGACGAGCACCTCGCCGTCGTACCCCGCCTTGACCACCGCCTCGGCCGCGCGCAGCCCGCCCATCGAGGCGCCGACGACGACGACCCGGCCCGCGCCGGAGTCCGTCACTCAGTCCTCGATCTCGATCGCCTGCAGCGGGCAGACGTCGGCCGCTTCCTCGACGTCGTCGCGCCAGGCCTCGTCGAGCTCGCCGGAGACATAGGTGTCGCCGTCGGTCTCGGCGCGGAAGGCGAGCCTGCCGTCGGCATCCAGGGAGAACACCTGGGGTGCGGAGAACACGCACTGGCCGTGATCCGCGCACTGGTTCAGATCGACGATGACCTTCATGATTTCTCCTTCTCGGCGGTGGACGACTTCTTCACCAGATGGCGCTTGGGCCAGTCTCCGCCCTGGGCGGTCGACAGCACCTCGTCGGTCTCGGTCGGCTGGGCGCCCACGTCGGTGCGGATCGCGGTCGGCCCCGTCACGATGTGGTTGATCAGCGTACCGAGCCCTTCTACCTCGACCTCGACGACATCACCGGGGTACACGGTGCGCGAGGTGGCCGGCGTGCCCGACAACAGCACGTCCCCGGGGTACAGGGTGATGGTGCGCGCGATGTCGGCGACCAGGTAGTGCATGTCCCACTCCATCTCGGCGGTCGTGCTGTCCTGACGGACCTCGCCGTTCACGAGGGTGCGGATGCGCTTGTCGTGGAAGTCCCAGTCATCGACCAGGCCCGGCCCCAGCGGGCAGAGCGTGTCCGATCCCTTGACCCGCAGCATCGAGCCGGCGTCGGTGTCGCGGAAGTCGTGCAGGCCGTAGTCGTTGGCGACGGTGTAGCCACCGATGTACTCCCCCGCCTCGGCCGGACTGATGTTGCGTGCCGTGCGGCCGATGACGATCGCGATCTCGCCCTCGTAGTTCAGCCACGTGCAGCCCTCCGGACGCACGACCGCACCGCGGTGGGCGTTGAGGGCCGAGGTCGGCTTCTGGAAGTAGGTGGGGGCAGCAGGCAACGTGGTGCCGAACTCCTCGACCCGGCTGCGGTAGTTCAGGTGCACCGCGACGATCTTGGTCGGGACGACCGGCGGCAGGTGGATCGCGTCGTCGATCGCGACGCTGCGGCCGTCGCCGGCCACCAGCGCGTCGCCCTGGCGCACGACCTCGACGGCTGATCCGTCCAGCAGGATGCGGCGGTACTCGGTCATCGGACGGGTTCTCCCTGCATCGGTGAGGACGGCGTCGCGGTGAAGCCGTCCTGGCTGGTGTCGGTCTGGTGGGCAGAGGGGAAGCCGGCGTCGGGGCGGTCGAACCACACGTGCACCTGACCGGTGCCGACCGAGTTCTCGTACGCGCTGAACTGGCGACCCGCAGCGGTGCAGTCCTGCTCGCCGAGGGCCCCCATCATCATCAGGTAGTGCCCGAACCTGGCCTCCGGCCTGAACCGGTGGAACTCGGGCATGGTGTCGAGCACACGGGCATGGTCGCCGGCGGCGAACCACTCGAGCCGTTCCAGATCGGCGGCGTAGGCCTCCGGGGTGAAGATGTGGCTCGGATCGGCTGCCTCGTGGTCCCGGATCTGGCGCAGCGGCCAGAAGGTGTGGCTCAGTGCGCCGGATGCGATCAGCAGCACCTTGCGGTCCGTGGCGGCGATGCCGCGCGCGAGGGCCCGGCCGAGCCGCAGGTTGTCCTCGGTGTCGGCGGTCTGGCAGACACCGATGGAGATCCAGCGCTTGTCGGGAAGGCCCTGTCCGAGGAACTCCCACAGATTCGTGGTGGCATAGAAGATCGGCAGCGTGTCGTCCTCGATCGGCGTGATCCAGGTGCCCTGATCCTGTGCCTCTGCGGCGATGGCGTGAGCGAGCTCAGGATCGCCGAGGAAGTCGTAGGGCCGCTCGGTCATGCCGCGCGGCAGCTCCTCGGACGTGAACAGCCCGACGCGGCGCTCCTGCGCGGTCACGACGAACTCGACCGTGGTGGCCCAGTGGGAGTCGAGCACGACGACAGTGTCGTAGTCCAGGGTGTCGAAGACCTC
>JBBSRN010000217.1:0-4172 GCA_038242985.1 Propionibacteriales bacterium
ACCATGGGCGAGGTCAAGGTGCCCGCCGACGCCCTCTACGGCGCCCAGACCCAACGCGCCGTCGAGAACTTCCCGATCTCCGGCACGCCCATCGAGCCGGCTCAGATCCGCGCGCTCGCGCAGATCAAGGCAGCCTGTGCCCGGGCCAACGCCGAGCTGGGCATCCTCGATCAGGACATCGCCGACGCGATCGTCGCCGCGGCCGAGGAGGTCGGCACCGGTCAGCACGACGCGCACTTCCCGATCGACGTCTTCCAGACCGGTTCGGGCACCTCGAGCAACATGAACACCAACGAGGTCATCGCCACCCTCGCGTCGAAGGCCCTGGGCAGCAACGTTCACCCGAACGACCACGTCAACGCCAGCCAGTCCTCCAACGACGTCTTCCCGACCTCGATCCACGTCGCGGCGACCGCATCGGCCAGCAACGAGCTGATCCCCGCGCTCGACCACCTCGCGACGTCCCTGGAGGCCAAGGCGACGGAGTTCGCCGAGGTCGTGAAGTCCGGCCGTACCCACCTCATGGACGCCACCCCGGTCACCCTCGGTCAGGAGTTCGGCGGCTACGCCACCCAGATCCGCCGGGCCATCGAGCGCGTCGAGTCATCGCTGCCCCGCACCGCCGAGGTGCCGCTCGGCGGCACTGCGGTGGGCACCGGCATCAACACCCCGATCGGCTTCCCGCAGCGCGTCATCGAGCTGCTCGGCGAGGGCACCGGACTGCCGATCACCGAGGCCATCAACCACTTCGAGGCCCAGAGCGCGCGCGACGGCCTGGTCGAGATGTCCGGCCAGCTGCGCACCATCGCGGTGAGCCTGACCAAGATCTGCAACGACCTGCGCTGGATGGGCTCGGGCCCGCGCACGGGGCTCGGCGAGATCAACCTTCCCGATCTGCAGCCCGGGTCCAGCATCATGCCCGGCAAGGTCAACCCGGTGCTGCCCGAAGCGACGCTCATGGTCGCGGCTCAGGTCATCGGCAACGACGCCACCATCGCCACCGCCGGCGCCTCCGGTGTCTTCGAGCTCAACGTGATGCTGCCGGTCATCGGTCGCAACATCTTGGAGTCGATGCGGCTGCTCACGAACTCCTCCATCGTGCTGGCCGATCGGTGCATCGACGGCATCACCGCCAACGTCGAGCGCTGCCTGGAGCTGGCCGAGTCCAGCCCCTCGGTGGTGACCCCGCTGAATCGCCACATCGGCTACGAGAACGCCGCGAAGATCGCGAAGATCGCAGTCAAGGAGAAGAAGACCATCCGCCAGGTCGTCATCGACGAGGGCTACGTCGAGCGGGGCGACATCTCCGAGGCAGATCTGGACAGCGCCCTCGACGTCATGAGCATGACCCATCCGTAGGGTCCCGTCCATAGGAGGTGCCGGATGCAGCACACCGACTGGTTGTTGACCCATGCCGAGCGCGGCAACGGTGCAACGATCCTGGACGATCAGCACGAGGGCGGGATCGCCTGGTCCGCCGGCAACCTGGTCCGACCGCTGATCCATGGTGCGACCTACTTCGCCGAGCTGTACGAGCGGCTGCTGGAGACCGTGGAGGGCGACCTCGTCTACTTCACCGACTGGCTGGGTGACGCCGACGAACGACTGACCGGGGAACCGGGCAGCGAGGTGGTCGAGGTGCTGGCGGCGGCCGATGAACGCGGGGTCGACGTGCGTGGCCTCATCTGGCGCTCGCACACCGAGATGTTCAACTTCGGTGCGCAGGAGAACCGGCTCCTCGGGCGACAGCTGCAGGAACGCGGGGCCGAGGCCCTGCTCGACATGCGGGTGCGCACCGGCGGTTCGCACCACCAGAAGCTCGTGGTCATCCGATACCGGGATCGCCCCGCGCGCGACATCGCCTACATCGGCGGCATCGACCTGTGCCACTCCCGCCGCGACGACGCGAGCCACCTGGGTGATCCGCAGGCGCTGGACATGGCCCCGGAGTACGGCGACACCCCGCCGTGGCACGACGTGCAGGCCGCCATCACCGGCCCGGCGGTGCACGACGCCGAGACGGTCTTCCGCGAGCGTTGGCTCGATCCGACAGCATTGACGCGGAACCCGCTCTACTGGGCCCAGGACAAGATCCTGGGGATGGACGTGACCCCCGACCCGCTGCCGGAGCAGGCGCCGCCTCCACCCTCGCCAGAGGGCGCGACGCACATCGTGCAGCTGCTGCGTACCTACCCCAACCTGCGCCACGGCCGGGACTATCCGTTCGCACCGGGCGGCGAGCGCAGCGTGGCGCGGGGGTACACCAAGGCCATCTCCCGGACCCGGAACCTGATCTACATCGAGGACCAGTACCTCTGGGGCCACGAGGTCGGCGACATCCTCACCCAGGCGCTGCGCGCGCACCCCGATCTGCATGTGGTGGCAGTACTGCCCCTGTTCACCGACCAGGAGGGCTTCCTGGCGCGCACGCCCCAGCTGCTCGGCCGCGCCCGCGCGATGCAGCAGATGACGGACGCCGCACCCGGGCGGGTGGCGATCTACGGGATGGAGAACCACGCGAGCACCCCGGTCTACGTCCACGCCAAGGTCTGCGTGATGGACGACATCTGGGCGACGGTGGGGTCGGACAACTTCAACCGCCGATCCTGGACCCACGACTCGGAGCTGTCGGCGGTCGTGGTCGACTCCTCCGCTCACGACCACAGCCCCTACGCGCGACGCCTGCGTCTCACGCTCGCCGCCGAGCACCTCGACCGAGTCGTCGACCCCCGGCACGACGATGCGCTGCTCGCGACCATGGCGGACTGCATCGCTGCACCCGACTTCTTCACGGCGTTCGAGGAGTCCGCTGATCGCCTCGAGGCGTGGCACGCCAACGGCGGTGTCGGGGAGCGCCCGCCCGGTCGCCTGCGTCATCAGCCACCACCGGACCTGTCGTGGTGGCAAAGACTGGCCGCGCAGTTCCCGTATCGGGTCCTGCACGACCCCGACGGCCGACCCTCTGGGCTCAAGCGCGCCCACGACGTCTGAGCGCACCACCGGCCATCTGCGATGGGGGGTGCTGCCACCTAGGGTGTGCCGATGACTGAGATGAGAGTTCGAGACCGGGCTGCCGTGATCGACGAGGGAGTCGCCAGGCTCGCGCGCTGGGGGCTTCGCATCATCGTGATCGTGGCCGCAGCGCTCGTGATCGGCTGGATCATCGGGCAGCTGTGGGTGGTCTTCTTCCCGGTGTCGATGGCGCTGATCGTGACGAGCGTGCTGCAGCCGATCGTCTCGTGGTTGCGCGGCAAGGGCTGGCCGTCCGCTTTGGCGTCGGCGCTGGTGATGATCACGTTCGTCCTCGCCATCGTGATGATCGTCGTGATCCTGACTCCGCTGGTCGCCGGTCAGGCCGCCGACATCGCGAGCGGCGCCTCCGACGGTCTGCAGAAGATCAGGGGCTGGGTGACCGGTCCGCCCTTGAACCTGTCCGAGGGGCAGATGACCAACGCCATCAGCGCCATCGAGGACAGGCTGCAGGACAGCGCCTCGGCCATCAGCTCGGGCGTCTTCTCCACGATCGGAGCCGCGACGTCGGCGGTCGTGAACCTGGTCGTCGTGCTGCTGCTGACGTTCTTCTTCGTCAAGGACGGGCACCGGTTCACTCCATGGGCTCGGAGCCTGGGCGGCCGGCGCGCCGGCAAGCACATCGGCGAGGTGCTGGGCCGCGCCTGGGGCACGCTCGGCGCGTTCATCCGCATCCAGACCCTGGTCTCGTTCATCGACGCCGCCATCATCGGCACCGGACTGGTCCTGCTCGACGTGGAGCTGGCGATCCCGCTGGCGGTGCTGACCTTCTTCGGTGGCTACATTCCGATCGTCGGTGCGTTCGCCAGCGGCGCCGTCGCCGTCCTGGTCACCCTGGTCACCAACGACGTCCAGGCCGCCTTCATCGCGCTGCTGATCATCATCGCGGTGCAACAGCTGGAGGGCAACGTCCTCTCCCCCTGGCTCCAGGGAAAGAAGATGAACCTGCACCCCGCGGTGGTGCTGCTCAGCGTCACCGCCGGTGGCTCCCTGTTCGGGATCGTCGGCGCGTTCCTCGCCGTGCCCGCGGTCGCCTCGGCCACCGAGGTGCTGCGCTACGTCAACGAGCGGATCGACGAAGCGGTCGACGACGACGCGCCAGCCGAGGACAAGGCGACCGCCGACGATCCGGCCTGATCAGT
>JBBSRN010000218.1:0-4011 GCA_038242985.1 Propionibacteriales bacterium
CTGTACGAGGTCGGTGGCGGCGGAGACGCGCTGCGGCGCACGCTGGAGGAGATCTGCGCCGAGGTCAGCCACGCGATCAGCGTGGACGGCGCGCGCATCATCGTCTTGTCGGACCGCCACTCCAACGTCGACCTCGCGCCGATCCCGTCGCTGCTGCTGACCGGCGCGGTGCACCACCACCTGGTGCGGGAGAAGCTGCGCAGCCAGGCCGGGCTGATCATCGAGTCCGGCGACGTCCGCGAGGTGCACCACGTCGCGCTGCTGATCGGCTACGGAGCGACCGCGGTCAATCCGTACCTCGTGCTGGAGTCCGCCGAGGACCTCGCCCGCGAGCGGGTCTTCGTCGAGGGGGTGGAGCCGCCGGTCGCGCTGCGCAACGTGGTGCACGCGCTCGGCAAGGGCGTCCTGAAGGTGATGAGCAAGATGGGCGTCTCCACGGTGGCGTCGTACACCGGCGCGCAGATCTTCGAGGCCGTGGGGCTGTCGCACGACGTCATCGACGCCTACTTCACCGGCACGGCGTCCAAGCTCGGCGGCGTGGGTCTGGACGTGCTCGCCATCGAGGTGGAGTCGCGCCACCGGCGCGCCTATCCCACCAGCGGGATCGCCGGAGCCAAGCGACACCTGGAGGTCGGCGGGGAGTACCAGTGGCGCAGGGACGGACCCGAGCACCTCTTCGACCCCGAGACGGTGTTCCGGCTGCAGCACTCCACGCGATCGGGTTCCTACGAGGTGTTCAAGCAGTACACCCAGCGCGTCGACGACCAGTCCGCACGCCTGATGACGCTGCGCGGCCTGTTCGCTCTTCCTCATGAGCGTGGCGCCGAGGGGCGCACCCCGGTGCCGATCGACGAGGTCGAGCCCGTCGAGGCGATCGTCAAGCGGTTCTCGACCGGGGCCATGTCCTACGGCTCGATCAGCCAGGAGGCGCACGAGACCCTCGCGATCGCCATGAACCGGCTGGGTGGCAAGTCCAACACCGGCGAGGGTGGCGAGGACCCCGAGCGGTTGCACGACCCGGAACGCCGGTCGGCGATCAAGCAGGTCGCGTCGGGCCGGTTCGGCGTCACGTCTGAGTACCTCACGTGCGCCGATGACATCCAGATCAAGATGGCCCAGGGTGCCAAGCCCGGCGAGGGTGGCCAGCTGCCCGGTCCGAAGGTGTACCCGTGGATCGCGCAGACGAGGCACTCCACCCCCGGTGTCGGACTGATCTCGCCGCCGCCGCACCACGACATCTACTCGATCGAGGATCTCAAACAGCTGATCCACGATCTGAAGAACGCCAACCCGGCGGCGCGCATCCACGTCAAGCTGGTCGCCGAGGTCGGTGTCGGCACGGTCGCCGCCGGCGTGTCGAAGGCGAAGGCCGACGTCGTGCTGATCTCCGGCCACGACGGCGGCACCGGCGCCTCGCCGCTGACCTCGCTGAAGCATGCCGGCGGTCCGTGGGAGCTCGGGCTGGCCGAGACGCAGCAGACGCTGCTGCTCAACGGATTGCGCGATCGCATCGTGGTGCAGACCGACGGCCAGCTCAAGACCGGGCGCGACGTGATGATCGCCGCCCTGCTCGGCGCGGAGGAGTACTGCTTCGCCACCGCTCCGCTGGTCGTCAGCGGCTGCATCATGATGCGGGTCTGCCACCTCGACACGTGTCCGGTGGGCGTGGCGACCCAGAACACGATGCTGCGCCAGCAGTACTCCGGCCAGGCCGAGCACGTCGTCAACTTCTTCACGTTCATCGCGCAGGAGGTCCGCGAGCACCTCGCGGCCCTGGGCTTTCGGACGATCGAGGAGGCCGTCGGCCACGCCGAGGTGCTGAACGCTCGAGCCGCCGTCGATCACTGGAAGGCAGCCGGACTCGACCTGTCGCCGATCTTCCACGTGCCAGATCTGCCCGAGGGCGCGGCGCGGCACCGGACCACGGAGCAGGACCACGGACTGGACCGGGCGCTCGACGTCGAGCTGATCAGGCTGAGTGCCGATGCCCTGGATCGGGGTGAGCCGGTGCGGGCCCAGCTCGACATCCGCAACGTCAACCGCACCGTCGGCACGATGCTCGGCCACGAGGTGACCAAGCGCCATGCCGGCGAGGGACTGCCCGAGAACACGATCGACCTGACCTTCCTCGGCTCGGCCGGGCAGTCGTTCGGTGCCTTCATCCCGCGGGGCATCACGTTGCGCCTCGAGGGCGATGGCAACGACTACGTCGGCAAGGGCCTGTCCGGTGGGCGCATCATCGCGCGCCCGCCACGGGAGTCCGGCTTCGCCGCGGAGTCCCAGATCCTCGCCGGGAACGTCATCGGCTTCGGTGCCACGAGCGGCCAGATGTTCCTGCGCGGCAAGGTCGGCGAGCGGTTCTGCGTGCGCAACTCCGGCGCGAGTGCTGTCGTGGAGGGGGTGGGCGACCACGCGTTGGAGTACATGACCGGCGGCACCGTGGTGATCCTCGGCGCAACCGGTCGCAACGTCGCGGCCGGAATGAGTGGGGGCCAGGCGTACGTCCTCGATCTGGACGCATCACTGGTCAACACCGCCATGGTCGAGCTGGGCCCCGTGCCCGAGGCTGCCGCCGAACAGCTCAGAGCCTTGATCACCCAGCACGTCGAGGAGACCGGGTCCGTGGTGGCCGAGCAGCTGCTGGGCGATCACTGGGAGCAGTCACTGGCACGGTTCACCGAGATCATGCCGACCAACTACCGCCTGGTCCTCGCGGCGCGAGCCGCCGCCGAGTCCGAAGGCCTGTCCGATGAAGACACCACTGCACGCATGATGGAGGTGGCCAACCATGGCTGATCCCCGAGGATTCATCACCACGCCCCGCGAGGTCGCCCCCCGTCGTCCGGTCGCCGAACGGGTCAACGACTGGAACGAGGTGTACCCCGGCGGTGTCGGCCGGGCGCTGCTGCCGATCATCAGCGCGCAGGCCGGGCGGTGCATGGACTGCGGCATCCCGTTCTGCCACAACGGCTGCCCCTTGGGCAATCTGATCCCGGAGTGGAACGATCTGGTGTGGCGGGAGGAGTGGGACGAGGCGCTGGATCGCCTGCACGCGACCAACAACTTCCCCGAGTTCACCGGTCGGCTGTGTCCTGCACCGTGCGAGACGGCCTGTGTCGTCGCCATCAACCGCGACGCCGTCACCATCAAGAACGTCGAGGTCTCGATCATCGACAAGGCGTGGGACGACCGGCAGGTCAAGCCCGAGCCGCCGGAGTGGTTGACCGGCAGGACCGTCGCCGTCGTCGGTTCAGGTCCCGCCGGCCTGGCCACCGCGCAACAGCTGACCCGCGCCGGTCACACCGTCGCGGTGTACGAGCGCGACGAGAAGATCGGCGGGCTGCTGCGCTACGGCATCCCGGAGTTCAAGATGGAGAAGTCCCACGTCGACCGCCGCGTGGACCAGATGGTCCGCGAGGGCACGGTGTTCCGCACCGGGGTGCGGGTGGGGGAGACCCTCACCGGTGCCCAGCTGCACGACCGCTACGACGCCGTCGTCCTGGCGATCGGATCGACCGTGCCTCGCGATCTCCCTGCTCCGGGCCGCGATCTCGCCGGCATCCATCAGGCGATGGAGTTCCTGCCCCAGTCCAACCGTGCCTCGCTCGGTGAACAGGTCGATGACCAGATCACCGCAGAGGGCAAGGACGTCGTCATCATCGGTGGCGGCGACACCGGCGCTGACTGCCTGGGCACGTCGGTCCGGCAGAAGGCGCGGTCGATCACGAGTCTTGAGATCATGGTGCAGCCCGGTGACGACCGTCCCGACCACCAGCCGTGGCCGACCTACCCCATGACCTACCGGGTCGCGTCGGCTCACGAAGAGGGCGGCGAGCGCGTCTACGCGGTCTCCACCAGCGAGTTCGTGGGCGACGACGACGGCCACGTCTCGGGCCTGCGCATCGTCGAGGTCCAGCTGGAGGACGGGACGTTCGAGGAGGTGCCGGACAGCGAGAAGGTCATCCCGGCGCAGCTGGTGCTGCTCGCGATGGGCTTCACCGGCCCCGAGCC
>JBBSRN010000219.1:0-3980 GCA_038242985.1 Propionibacteriales bacterium
AGGCGCGTCGCGGCTACCCGCACCCCGTCGACCGCGTCGTCGCCGATGATCTGGATCGGCGCGCTCTGGTACCGCAGCACCACTCGGCGCGGACGAGTCGGCGCTGGCCGGTCCCGCAGTGCATCGATCGTGAGTCGGGTCATCGGATCGTCGCTGGACACCGACAGGTCACCGACGAGGTCGCCCTCGACCAGGACGTCGAAGTCCGGGTGGCCCAGCAGGCCGATCAGCTCCGGGAGGGTGAAGGCCGACTGCGCCAGACCCCGTCGGGCCACGACGACCACCTCCCGCACTGCGCTGGTGCGCAACGCGTCCAGCGCGTGGTCGGCGATGTCTGTCGCTTCCAGCCGCGCCGGGTCGCTGGCCAGGATGCGAGCGACGTCCAGTGCGACGTTGCCGTTGCCGATGACGACCGCGGTGCGGTGCGACAGGTCGAAGCTGGCGTCCGTCTGGTCGGGGTGGCCGTTGTACCAGGCCACGAAGTCCGTGGCCGTGACACTTCCCGGCAGCTCCTCACCGGGGATGCCGAGGGCGCGGTCGAGCGAGGCGCCGGTCGCGTAGAGCACCGCGTGGTGCCGCGCGGCGAGCTCGGCGTGGGTGAGGTCACAGCCCACCTCCACGCCGAGCGCGTACGAGAAGCCCGGTTGGTCCTCGATCTGGCCGAACAGGCCGGTGATGGCGCGGGTGTGCGGGTGATCGGGTGCGACTCCTGCGCGGACCAGCCCGTACGGCGTGGGCAGGCGGTCCACGACGGTCACCTCGGTGTGCGGCCGCTTGAGGAGCTCGTCGGCTGCATACAACGCCGCCGGACCGGCGCCCACGATCGCCACCCGGAGCGTGCGGCTCGCGTCGTCCTTGCGCACGATCGGGGTGACGGGCGCCTGCGGCGGATACACCCGTGCCGGCTCGTGGAACATCGCGTTGATGTCGACGAACGGCAGCTGGGAGTCGGCGAGGCGATAGTCGCGGCTGATCGCGCCCACCGGGCACGCGCTGACGCAGGCGCCACAGTCCACGCACGAGATCGGATCGATGTAGACCATCTCGGCCGTGGCGAAGTCCGGTTCGTCGGGCGTGGGATGAATGGCGTTGACCGGGCACGCGAACACGCACGACGCATCGCCGCAGCACGCCTGCGTGACGACGTGCGGCACGATTCAGGCCGCTTCGCTGAACTCGACCGGCGGCTCGCTGCGAAAGCGCGACGGCCGACCGTCGATCTTCAGCACGCGCCACGTGAACCGGCCGAGTCGGGTCATCAGCCCGGCCTCCTCGGCCAGCATGCGGACGTCCGCGAAGACCTCGCTCAGGTGCTCGCGGGACTCCGGGGCCCGCCAGTACAGGTCCTTCATGACCGCGCGCGGAATGTCGAACTCGCGCCGCATGTCCTTCGGCGGCACCAGGATGGCATCGCCGAGCACCCGCATGATCAACGGGAAGAGCACCGTCATGAGGTGGCGCTCAGCCCAGCTCAGGCGCGGGGCGTTGGTGCGGATGTAGTGGTGCGCGAACGAGATGTGGCGCGCCTCCTCGGCGACGTGGATCTGCATGATCCGCGTGATCACCGGCGGCATCTGGTCAGCCCCACGCAGCACCCGCTTCTGGGTGTGGTCGATGGGCTCCTCGCCGGCCAGCACACCGACGAAGAACGCGAACGGCGCGAACGACCCGGCCCACGGCAGGAAGGTGGACGACTTGCGCAACCACCACGGCATGCCGGGAACGTCGACACCGATGCGGTTGACGCCGCGCTGGAACATCTGCGTGTGGTGGCACTCCTCGGTCGCCTCGTGGGTCAGGTAACGAAATTCCGGCGATCCGTTCGGCAGCGTGAAGACGTACTGCATGATGCCGCGGATCAGGATGTTCTCGAACTGCAGACCGACCTTCATGATGTTCGCCTGCCGCCACTGGCCGATGGCGATCTGACGATCGATCGACTGCTCCCGGTACCAGGTCGACGCGCCGAGGCGATCGGCCCTCGGGAGCACCCATCGGGTGTCGGTCGGATCGACCTGGAAGTCCGGGTGGTCCCACGCGATGTCGCGGAACGCATCGAAGTGCCGGTCGACCGAGGCCTGGGACAGGTCCTCGAGCACCTCGGCGTACTGCGCCCGAGACATGCCCGGCTTCATCTCGGGGAGATCGGGCAGCCCGTCGGCCTCGCGGAACGGAACCACGCTCTGGGGGATCGCTTCCTGACTGGTCATGCTCCAGTATGTGAAGCCCGTGGGGTATGCGTCAAGGACTATGTACCATTCGGCGTGTCACATAACGAGGACGGGCGGCTCAACCATCGAGCTTCGGGCTGACCACGGCCTGACGGCGCACGATGAGCATGCGTTGACCCACCGTGATGGCGCTTGCCACGGCCAGCGCCCAGAGGGTGATCTCACGCAGGAACGGCAGGGTGAGCAGGCCGGAGAATCCGGTCATGACCAGGATCGCCACCAGTCGGTCAGCACGTTCGGCGATGCCGCCCTTGGCGGTCATCCCGAGCCCCTCGGCTCGAGCTCGCGTGTAGGAGGTCAGGTTGCCGAGCACGAGGCAGGCCAGGCTCAGGTAGAGGTACAGATCCGCACCGCCGAGATCGGTCTCGGCCCCTGGGCGTGAGTAGTAGATGACCAGTCCCGCGAAGATCGCGGCATCGGCGACCCGGTCCAGGCTGGAGTCCAGGAACGCACCCCATTTGGAGGACTGGCCGGACGCCCGCGCCATGTAGCCGTCCATGAGGTCGCTGAACACGAACAGCGTGATGACCACCGTCCCCACGAAGAACTGCCCCCGAGGCAGGAACCAGAGGGCACTGGCACTCACGCCGATGGTGCCCACCCAGGTCACCCAGTCGGGCTTGACGCCCAGCCGGAGCAGCAGGTTGGCCAGGGGTGACCACACGTTGGTCCAGAAGTCGCGGAAGCGTTCGAGCATTCAGTCCTCCTCGTGCCAGGCGGCCGCGAACATCTGGCGGGTGTCGTCGAGCAGCTGCGGCATGGCCTTGGTCTGCCCGATCACCGGCAGGAAGTTGGAGTCGCCGCCCCACCGGGGCACGACGTGCTGGTGCAGGTGGGCCGCGATGCCAGCCCCGGCCACCGCACCCTGGTTCATCCCGATGTTGAATCCGTGCGGGTGGGCGACCCGACGGACGACGCGCATCGACTGCTGGGTGAGCCGGGCGATCTCGTCGGTCTCCGCCGGCGTCAGGTCCGTGTAGTCCGGCACGTGACGGAACGGGCAGACCAGCAGGTGACCGGCGTTGTACGGGTACAGGTTGAGCACGACGAAGGCGACCTCGCCGCGATGCACGATGAGGGCCTCGGCATCGTCCAGCTGCGGGATGCGGCAGAACGGGCAGTCGGACTCGTCGGGGCTCGCCGGCTTGTTCTCGCCCAGGATGTACTGGATGCGGTGCGGCGTCCACAGTCGTTCGAAGGCGTCCGGCTCCCCCACCCCGTCCTGCATCTGGCTCACACCTGCACGCGATTCTGGATCGCCGACGTGATGCGCGCGATCGCGTCCTCGAGCGGCACGCCGTTCTCCTGCTCACCACTGCGGTACCGAAAGGAGACCGCGCCGGCTTCGACGTCGTTGTCCCCCGCGATCAGCATGAACGGGATCTTCTGGGTCTGGGCCGTGCGGATCTTCTTCTGCATCCGCTCGTCGGACGCGTCGATCTCGACCCTGATGCCGAGCGGCTTGAGCTTCGCCGCGACCTCGTACAGGTAGTCGACGTGGCGCTCGGCCACCGGGATTCCCACGACCTGCACCGGCGCGAGCCACGGCGGGAAGGCGCCCGCGTAGTGCTCGACCAGCACCCCCATGAACCGCTCGATGGAACCGAACTTGGCCGAGTGGATCATGACCGGCTTCTGGCGCGAACCGTCCGGGGCCACGTACTCCAGGGCGAATCGATCGGCCGAGGGCATGTTGAAGTCGTACTGGATGGTCGACATCTGCCAGCTGCGGCCGATGGCGTCGCGCGC
>JBBSRN010000220.1:0-3975 GCA_038242985.1 Propionibacteriales bacterium
CTCGGACAGGCCGTCGACGTACTCCGACCGTGACAGGGCACCGGCGATGCAGCCCCGCAGCACGAGGCGTTCTCTGCGCCCATCGCGTCGACGACGGCCAGCGGTGACTCAGGACCGGCCGCGGTCACCGCCTCGGCCGCCCGCGCGTAGCGGGACCGTACCTGCTCGCGCACATCCTGCTCGCGGATCTCCTCTGGCCCACTCATGCCCTCTCCTGCTGATCGACATACTTCGATGGATCGACGTGTCCCACTGATCGAAGGATGTCAATGTGTTTGGACTATCATCGGCTGATGACCGACACCCGCACGACGATCGACGACCTCGCGGGATGCTGCCGGTCGGTGACCGGTGGCGCCATGGACGTGGAGGCATCCGAACGTCTGGCCCGGGTGTTCAAGTCGCTCGGCGACCCGACACGGATCCGGCTGCTGTCCGTGATCGCCGCCTCCACCGCAGGCGAGGCGTGCGTCTGCGACCTCACCGAACAGATCGGGCTCTCCCAGCCCACCGTGTCCCACCACCTCAAGCACCTCGTCGACACCGGACTGATCACGCGTGAGTCGCGCGGCCGCTGGTCCTACTACCGCGTCGTCGAGCCCGCCCTCGAAGCGCTCGCCGCCGCCTTGCGCAGCCCAGCTGCGAGATAGCGACCCGTCCGGCCGCCCGCCGCCTGACCGCGCCACACCGCCGGAGTCGCTAGGTTCGATCCATGCCACTCGTGCACCTGACCTCAGACGGACCGATCCGCACCCTGACGCTCGACGACGCCGAGCGGCGCAACGCGCTCAGCTGGCCGCTGCTGGATGAGCTGAAGGTCGCGATCGAGACGGTCGACGCCGATCCCGACGCGCGGGCCCTGGTGGTCACCGGGGCCGGCAAGGCCTTCTGCGCCGGCGCCGACCTGGTCGATCTGTTCGGCGATCTCGATCGACCCGTCGACGAGCTGCGCGACCACCTGATGACGGTGTACTCCTCGTTCCTCGGACTGCGGGACCTGCGGATCCCGACCGTCGCCGCCGTGCACGGTGCGGCGGTCGGCGCCGGGCTGAACATCGCGCTGGCGTGCGACGTGATCGTCGCCGGCCCTGGCGCCGGCTTCGGTCCCACGTTCTCGCAGATCGGGTTGCACCCAGGCGGCGGATGCACGTGGATGCTCACGGCGCGCATCGGCGCAGCCAACGCGACCGCGGCCCTGTTCGCCGGGGAGATCATCGACGCCGAGAACGCTCTGCGACTCGGCATCGCCCAGGAGCTCGTCGATGATCCCGCCGCCCGCGCGCACGAGCTCGCTGCACTCTGGGCCACCCGTGAGCCGAAGCTGATGGCCGACATCAAGGCAGCAGTGCACGTCGCCACCCCCTCCGGAGCCACGACCACCCTCGAGTTCGAGGCCCTCGCCCAGGCCGAGTCGCTCGCCAACCCGCAGTTCCGCGCCTTCGTCGACCGCTTCCGCTGAGCTCGACCGGTGGCACCAGCAGAGGTGATGATCCGGGCGCGCACCTCGGCAGATCTTCTGCCGCTGGCCGCTGCCCTGATGGATCAGCAGCCCGAGACCCGCTACCCGCTGCGGAATCCGCTCCCGTTGCCCGTCGAGGACTTCCTGCACGCTCATGATGCCGTGAGCGCCTGGACCGCCGAGGTGGACGGCAGACCCGTCGGGCACGCCTGCCGCACCGGGCCGAAGCACGGATTTCCTGCAGCGGACCTGCTGAACGAGCTCGGAGCGCGGGCCCACGGCGGCGCGATCGAGGACCTGACCTGGGTCGGCGCGTTGTTCGTGGCCCGCGGGGTGCGAGGGCTCGGCGTCGGCCGCCAGCTGCTGGCGGCAGTCGTGCACGACGCCCGGGCCGCCGACAGGCACCTGTGCCTGGAGGTGCTGCCGGTGCACCCCGGCGCGATGGCGCTGTACGACGCGACGGGTTGGCGCGTCGCGGGATCGCTGCGCCCGGACTGGTTGCGCGCCGCGGCCGGAGATCAGGGACCCGACGTCGTGGTGATGGTCCTGCCCGACCAGCCCGTGCCTGACCTGCCCGCCTAGGCGTCGGCGTGCGCATCCATCACGGCGCGCGCCTCGTCGCGCAGCGCCTGCAGCACGAGACGCACCGACGGTCGCTCGAACCGATCGGGCCGCAGCACAGCGGCAATCTGCCGTCGCGCCCGGATGCCGACCAACGGCCGGGTCACCAGGCCGTTGCCGCGATCGCGGGTGGTGAACCGGGGAAGGATCGCGATGCCGTGACCGGCCGCGACGAGGGCCTCGACGATGCCGTTGTCGGCGATCCTCTGGACCACGTTCGCCTGCTCCCCGGTCGCAGCGACCACCTGACCGAGCACCAGGTCGAACGGGTACCCCTGCGGCACGCCGATCCACGCCTCGCCGACGACGTCCTTGGGCGACAGGCTCGATCGGCGCGCGAGCGGATGATCTTCAGGAAGGGCGACGTCCAACGGTTCGGTCATGAGGGGAACGACCTGCAGGCCACGCTCGATCCAGGTGGCGGCGCTGGTCGGTGAGTCGGCCATCACCAGGTCGTGGTCGGGCACGAGATCGGAGAACTCGACCACGTGGCCCAGGACGTCGGAGACCACCATCTCCACCTCCGGAACCGACTGCATCCGGGACAGCAGACCGGGCAGCAGCATCTCCCCGCCGGTCTGGAACGTGGCGATGCGCACCTGTCCTCCAGGCCGCTCCATGTACTCCATCCACCTGCCCTCGGCCCGGGCGACCGCGACCGCGATCTCCACGGCCGTCTCGGCGAGCGCCCGGCCGGCTGCGGTCAGGCTCACCCCTCGGCCAGCAGGCTCGACCAGGGTGAATCCGGCCTCCTTCTCCAGCACTTTCAGCTGCTGGGAGACCGCCGACGGAGTGATCTGCATCGCATCGGCCACGGCCCCGACGGTGCCTCGTTCCGACAATTCCCTCAGAAGCCCGAGCCGACGCACATCCATGTAGCAATACTACACGTATCATGAAGATCAATTCGTTTGTGATTGATAGTTTGACGTGGAGATACTGGTGTCACACCCCCAACCTGCCCCCTGAAGGAGGCCACCATGATCGTTCTCGCCATCACCGCCACGACCTTCACTGTGATCGGAGCCGTCCAGACGGCGCGCCTGGTCGCCACCGACGGATTCGGACGCATTCCCACCCGTCAGTCTTGATCTGCGGCGTACACTGAGACCAAGACCGGCCATCCTCCCCCCGAGATGGCCGGTCTTTCTGTGCCCTGACCTCTGATTCGCCCGGACTGCCCATGCCTGACCACACCGGAGGTGCCATGCCCGACCACACCGGAGGTGCCATGCCCGACCACACCGGAGGTGCCATGCCCGACCACACCGGAGCTGGCCTGCCCGTCATCGGCTTCGATCTCGACATGACGCTGATCGACTCGCGACCCGGCATCGCCGCCACGCTGCGACGGGTCGCCGAGGAGTCGGGCCATGACATCGACGTCGATCTGGCCACCTCGCGGCTGGGCCCGCCGCTGGATTGGGAGCTGGGTCACTGGATGCCCGCCGACCAGGTCGATGTCTGGATCGAGCGATATCGCGAGCTCTACCCCACGACGGCCATCGACAGCGTCGAGGCGATGCCCGGAGCGCATGTGGCCGTCGCGGCAGCCAATGCGCTCGGTGGATCGCTGGTCATCTCGGCCAAGCACACGCCGAACGTGCAGATGCACGTCGATCACCTCGGGCTCGCCGTCCGTGGCGTCTTCGGCGGCGCCTGGCGTGAGCACAAGTCACCGGTGCTCCGCGAGAACGGCGCCGCGATGTACGTCGGCGACCACGAGCACGACATGGTGGCGGCTCGGCTCGCCGAGGTCGTCGCGGTGGGCGTCAGCACCGGTGGCACCTCTGCCCAGGCACTCCGCGACGCCGGCGCCGACGTCGTGATCGGGTCGTTGCTGGAGTTCGAGGCGGCGCTCGCACACCTGGCCTGACCGCTCGGTGTGGCGTGAA
>JBBSRN010000221.1:0-3973 GCA_038242985.1 Propionibacteriales bacterium
GCGAGCGAGAAGCGCTCGATGTGCAGGCGATCGGTCCGGCCGTGACGGTCGTACAGGTCGCTGAACGCGTCGAGCATGGGCGCCGGACCGCAGGCCCACGTGTCACGCTCGCGCCAGTCCGGGACCACGTCGCCAAGCTGGTCGGTCGTGAGCATGCCATCGGTGTCGGTGAAGCGCTCGCAGAAGGTGAAGCTCGGGTAGCGCTGGGCCATGGTTCGCAGCTCGTGCACGAACATCATGTCGTCCTCGTTGGTCGCGGAGTACGCGAGCACGGTGTCGGGCAGCGCCGAGCCGGATTCGGCCTGGCGCCGGTCGAGGGTGCGCAGGATGGACATCACGGGGGTGATCCCGCTGCCACCGACCAGGAACAGCAGCTTCTCCGGTGGAGGATCGGGCAGCACGAAGTCGCCCTGCGGCGCCGCGAGCCGCACGATCGTGCCGGCCGCGAGCCCGTTGACCAGGTGGTCGGAGAGGAAACCCTCGGGCATCGCCTTGATGGTGATGCTGACGGTGCCGTTCTCGTGCAGCGGCACCGAGGACAAGGAGTAGGAACGCCAGTGGTACTTGCCGTCGATCTCGACCCCGATCCCGATGTACTGGCCGGGCGCGTGGTCGAACGACCAGCCCCAGCCGGGCTTGATGACCAGGGTGGCGGCCCGGTCGGTCTCCTTGACGACCCGCTCGACGCGGCCGCGCAGCTCACGCGCCGACCACAACGGGTTGATCAGGGTGAAGTAGTCATCCGGTGCCAGCGGGGTGGTGAGGGCGCGACCGGCGGTGCGCAGGCGTCGCAGGATCGACGATCGTTCGATGAGGGGTTCGGTCATGCCGGGAGTCCTGCCGTGGGGTGGGTGCGCAGGGGTGTGTGGGCGGCGAAGTTGCCCTGCAACGATGGCGGTAACTCACAGTTACACAACACGTCCGGATCGGCAAGGGTGGGGCGGGCGGAATGTGTCCGCGGCGGCTCAGGCGAACAGCTTGTCGGGTCCGAAGTGGAACCAGATGGCGGCCACGACCGCCAGGTACCACAGCGCGATGATCAGCGTCGTCCAGTTGCTGATGAATCGGGTGAGGCTCGACGACGGTGCCCACGCCCGGAGGTTGCGGGCGGTGACACCCACGAACAGGGGGATCATCATGGCCCACACCACCATGCACCACGGACAGAGCTTGCCGATCTCATAGATGCTCTGGATCTGCAGCCAGGTGACGAAGCCGATGCCGAAGACGGTGCCGGCCTGCAGGCCCACCCACACGAATCCGGGCAGGTCGACCCGAGCGGCAACGAGAACGCCGAGCGTCAGCACCACGGCGAACGCGATCATGCCCCACACGGAGTTGGCGAAGCCGAAGGCCGCGGCCTGGTCGGACTCCATGACGCCGCTGCAGCTCACGAAGGCGCTGATGTCGCAGTTCAGTGCCGCATCGGTGCCGTCGACCTTGTCCTGCAGCAGGCGGAGCTTGTCGATCGTGAGGATCGTCGCGGCCAGCAGGGCGATGCCGCCGGTGACCGGCAGCAGGAACCGCGGCTCGCGGACGTCGCCGGTGGTGAGCCGATGATCGACCTCGTCGACATCGTGGCTCGTGTCGAGATCGCTCATGCCACGCAGTCTAGGCGAGGGGCTGGCAGACCGGGCACCAGAACGTGTTGCGCTCGGTGGTGGGCCGATCGCCGAGCTGTCCGGTGCGAAGGGCGGTGCCGCAGCGACGACAACGACCCCGTTCGCGCCCGTAGACCCACCGTTCCTGTCCGGGGCGGGTGTTGCCGGTGAACGTGCGCTGGGTGCGGGCCTTGTTGACGTCGAGCATCTGCTGACCACGGCTGATGAGCCGGCGCAGGTCGGGCACGTCGTCGACCCGCCGCTGCGGGTGGAGGCCGGACAGGAACAACAGCTCGTTGACGTACTCGTTGCCGAGCCCCGCCAGGTTGCGTTGGTCCAGCAGCGCCAGGAACACCGATCGATCCGCGACGCTGCCGACCCGGCGGGCTGCTTCGTCCAGATCCCAGTCCGGGCCGAGCAGATCCGGTCCCAGGTGGCCGACGACGTCGGGCTCGCGATCGGTGGGGATCACCTCGGTGACGCCCAGCGAGAAGCCCACTGCCTCGTGGGTGGCCGTCCGCAGCACGACTCGAGCGGTGTGGTCGGGCCGTCGCCAGCGAGTCCCGATGGGATGGACGTGCCAGACGCCCTCCATCTTCAGATGGGTGTGGATGCTGTGTCCGCCGACCCGGATGAGCAGGTGCTTGCCGCGACTGAGCACGTCGGTCACGGTGTGGCCGGACAGATCGAGCGTGGCGTGCTGCGGGACCCGGAAGTCGGTCCTGGTCAGCTGCTGGCCCTCGAGGGCGCCCCGCAACCGGCGGGCGGCCCGCCAGACCGTGTCGCCTTCAGGCATCGGCCCGCAGACCCTTGGGGGTGCGATCGAAGCCGGCCTCGCGCAAGGGGCCGGCCCAGGAGGTCTCGAGCGCAGGGCGTCCGCCGATGGTCTCGATGGTCAGACGGGCGATCCGCCGGCTGCGCACCAGCGCGGCCAGGGCGGCGGCGGCTGCCGCGATGCGCACGGGGTCCTCGTCGAAGGCGATGAGGGTCTTGCCTCCGCGTTCGAGGTAGGCCACCGGTCTGCCGTCGTGCAGCACGGCCATGGCGCCGGCCTTGCGGGCCGGACGGTGCTTGGTCGAGGTGTCCTCGGGCAGACGGTCCGGCCAGGGCAGCGCAGCGCCGAACGGCTGCGCGGGATCGGTGGCGGCCAGCACCACGGCGCTCTCCGTCGAGGGGGCGTCGTCGTGCCGCAGGTGGCCGCGCAACCGATCGATGGTCGAGGGGGCCGCGAACTGGGCGGCACCGAGCGATTCGACGAAGTACCCGCGCAGGCACGCTCCGGTGTTCTCCAGCTCACGCAGCACCCGGTAGACGGCGGCGAAGCCGCCCGGAGTCTGCTCGGCCATGACCGAGCCGCGGGTGACGACGCCGTAACGACCCAGCAGGGCCTCGGTGCGAGCCAGCCGATCGGCCGTGGGGTCCCCCGGTTCGGAGCCCAGCGCGAACCATCGCCCGCTGGCGGTCGGGGGGCCCTGCAGCGCGGTCCGCGGGCCGCTGCCACGACTGTGCCCCTGCATGCGCGGCGCACGATGGAGCCGGGCGCGCGGAGGTGGCCGGGTGCTGCGATGGGTGCCGCCACGGCCGACGAGGGTCCGCACGGGCGCGTAGGTGTCGTTGCTGACGTGCCCGGCCCACACCAGGTTCCACAGCGCCGCGGCGAGATCGGCATCGAGCGGCGGCTCGTCGTCGCCGAGCGACGTCGACAGCTGGCGGAACAAGAAGGCGCCCGATCCATCGAGCGCCGCGAGCGCGCGCGCCTCGAGCGTGTCGGGCTCGACCGGCTGCGTGCGGGCCAGGACGAGATCGGCCGGATGCAGCTGCACCCACCCGTCGTTGCCAGCCAGGGTGCCGGCGCCGGACCAGACGATCTCGCCGGCCGACGTCAGCTCGTCGAGCATCGCGGGCTGGTAGTCGCGCACCCGGGCGGGCAGCACGAGGGACTCCCACGCGGAGGCCGGCAGGGCCACGCCGGCGAGCTGGTCGACCGCCGCGAGCACGCCGTCGGTGCCGCGCAGAGATCCGCCGACGCCCTGCCATGACGGCAGGAACGAGGCGAAGGCGGTGGTGTCGACCGGTTCGACCTGTTCGCGGGCAGCGGCGAGCGATCTGGACCTCAGGCGGCGCAGCACGCCCGGCTCGACCCACTCGGTCAGGTCCGCAGCGCCTGCCGCGGGCAGGAATTCACCCTCGGTGAGTCGTCCGTCGCGGGCCAGCCGGCGCAGCACCTGGGTGGTGACGGCTGTGCCGAGGCCCCACCGCTCGGCGACGTCGGCGGCCGTGAACGGACCGTGCGTGCGCGCGAATCGTGAGACGAGATCGGTGAGCGGGTCGGCGACCGACTCCAGGTGCGCTGCCGCGACACCGAGCGGCAC
>JBBSRN010000222.1:0-3917 GCA_038242985.1 Propionibacteriales bacterium
GAGATGCTCAGCGAGATCATCCCGATGGTCGAGCAGGTGCAGGGCTACATCTGGCGACGGCATCTGCTCAGCACGGCCAGCCGCATCGCGTTGGGGGGCAGCGCGATGGAGTCGGACGTCCCGACCGTCGTCGGATTCGTCGACATCGTCGGGTACACGTCGCGCAGCCGGCAGATGAGCGCCCGGGCGCTTGGCGAGATGGTCGAGTGGTTCGAGCGGGTCGTGACGGATCTGGTCGTCGAGCACGGTGGCCAGGTGGTCAAGACCATCGGCGACGAGGTGCTGTACCAGCTCAGTGACCCTGCCGAGGCCGGCCTGCTGGCCCTCGAGCTGGTCGAGCGCGCCGACATCGACGACCAGTTCCCCGAGGTGCGCGTCGGCACCGCCCGGGGCCCGGTGCTCGCTCGCCTGGGTGACGTGTTCGGTCCCACCGTCAACGTGGCCTCGCGCCTGACCTCGATCGCGCGACCCGGACGGGTGCTCATCGACGCGGAGCTCGCCGAGGTGCTGACCGACGATCCGACCCGGTTCCGCCTGCGCCGCGCCCGCCGCACCTCGGTCAAGGGTTATGAGCACCTCGCGCCCTGGTCGCTGAAGCGCCCGCGGGCGTGACAGCACCCACCGGGCAGGTTCGGTCGATCCCTCTACAGTCGTCCACGTGAAGCAGACGCCCGGGATCGATCTCGAGACGCCGTCCCGCAGCTGGGTGTTCTGGACCGGCCTGCTGGTATCGCTGGCGATCGTCGCCGCCGCGTTCATCACCCCGCAGGTGTTCGGCTGGGAGGTGTATCCGCGGGCCACGATCGGACCCGACGACATCTCGCCGTTGCACGGCCTGTGGGAGCCCAAGCTGTTCGGGCCCGGCACCCTCCCGGCCATCGCGCTCGCTCTGCTGGGCTGGCGGTACGGACCTCGCCTCGCCCAGCAGCTGAGCTGGCCCCGCCTGCAGGTGCTGGCCTTCGTCGCCGGATTCGCGTGGTTGATGGCGTTGGCCTACGTCGACGGCAGCGCCGGCATCAGCCGCGTGCTGGGCAACCCGTACGAGTACCTGCGGGCCGCACGGGAGGTCAACGACATCCCGGCGATGCTGGACGACTACATCCGGCGCATCCCGTACGCGGCGCCGGACAACTGGGTCACGCACATCGCCGGGCACCCGCCCGGTGCGCTGCTCGCGTTCGTCGTCATGGTCAAGCTGGGCCTCGGCGGTGACTACGTGGCGGGCCTGGTCGTGACGATCGTCGCGGCCACCATCGCGCCCACCGTCATGAGCACGATGCGGACCCTCGACCGCGAGGACTTCGCCCGCCGCGCTGCCCCCTTTCTCGTGCTGACGCCCGCTGCGGTGTTCCTCGCCGTCTCCGCCGACTCGCTGTTCGCGGCCTTCGCGGCGTGGGGCCTGGCATGCCTGGCCAGGTCCGCGACACGCGCTCGGGCGGCGCCGATGATCGCCTGGTCAGTCGCGGCGGGACTCCTGCTCGGGTACTGCGTGATGATGTCGTACGGACTGCCGTTGCTGGGCATCGTGGCCCTCGCGATCCTGATCGCTGCCAAGCGGTGGCAGCCACTGCTGGGGGCTGCGGCAGCCGCGCTCGGAGTCGTGCTGGTGTTCGCGGCCTACGGATTTCGCTGGTGGGAGGCCTACCCGGTGCTCCGCGTGCGCTACTACGAGGGCGTCGCGAGCATCCGGCCGTTCTCGTACTGGGTGTGGGCGAATCTCGCCGCGCTGTCGATCAGCGCCGGGCCCGCAGTCGGCATGGGTCTGGCCCGACTCCTGGCCCTCGGTCGACGCATGGACCGCACGCTGCTGCTGATCGTGGGAGGCGGCTTCCTGATGATCGCCGTCGCTGATCTGTCCGGCATGAGCAAGGCCGAGGTCGAACGCATCTGGCTGCCGTTCATCCCCTGGATCACGCTGTCGCTGGGCCTGCTGCCCACCCGCTGGGCGCGCCTGGCGTTGGCCGTCCAGCTGCTCGGCGCACTACTCGTGCAGCACCTGCTGTACACCAGCTGGTGACCGGTTTGGTCCGATGACCATCTCCCCGACACGATGGGATCATGGCCGACTCAGACATCCACCGCACACTGGACTTCTGCCTGCGGATCGGGGAGATGCTGCTCTCCAACGGTGCCGGTGCAGCTGACGTCTCGGCGACGATGGCCGCGATCTCCCACCACGTCGGCGTCCGCAACGCGTACGTGGACATCACCTTCACGACCCTGACGATGAGCCACCAGGAACGGCCCGACGCACCGGCCAGCACGGCCACCCGGCACGTCACCCAGCGCGCCACCGACTTCGATCACCTGACCCGCGTCGATCACCTGATCCGCGACATCATCGGCGACGCCGTCGATCTGGACGAGGCACGAGCCCAGCTGGCGCAGATCGCCTCGACCGGTCACCGAGCGCCCCGATGGGCGGTGTCGCTGGCGTACGGCTTCGTCGGCGCCGGCATCGCCATCCTCATCAACGGCGGTTGGCTGGTCATCGCGCTCGCCGCCGTCGCGGCCGCCGGTGCCGAGTGGGTCCAGCGCTACCTGTCGCGGTTCCGACTGCCGAACTTCTACCTGCAGATGGCCGGTGGTGCGTTCGCGTCGCTGCTGGCGGTGGGCGCCGAGGCCACCCAGCTCGACGTCGACCCCTCCCGCGTGATCGTGGTGGGCATCATCACGCTGCTCGCGAGCCTGGGGCTGATCGGCGCCTTCCAGGACGCGTTGAGCGGTTACTACGTCACAGCCAACGCCCGCATCCTGGAGACCCTGCTGTCCACCATCGGCATCATCGCCGGCGTCGGCGGCGGCTTGAAGATCGGCACCATGCTGGGTGTCGACATCTCCAGCCGGGTCTCGACCGGCGAGCTGGCGCCGTTGCCGATCGCGGTGGCCGGTGGCGCCGTGGCGGCCGCGGCCTTCGCCCTGTCGACGTACGCACCGAACCGCGCCGTGCTGCCGATCGCGGCGGTCGCCGGCGGTGCCACGGCCATCTACGTGGCACTCAACGAGCCGGACGTGAGCCCGGCCTGGCCGTCGGGGGTCGCAGCCTTCGTGATCGGTCTGGTCGGCTACGGCGTCGCCCGTCGCATCAACGTGCCGCCGCTGGTCGTGGTCGTGCCGACCATCGTCCCGCTCCTGCCCGGGCTGTCCATCTACCGCGGACTCTCCCAGCTGGCCGAGAACAACTTCGTCGGGATCATCGCCCTGATCGCCGCGGTCGCCAGCGCGGTGGCGTTGGCATCGGGGGTGATCCTCGGGGAGTACATCGCCCAGCCGCTGCGACGCGAGACGCGGCGCCTCGAGCAGCGGCTCAGTGGACCTCGCCTGGTGGGTCCGCTGCGCACCCGGGCCCGCTCGCGGCGTCGACCGAAGTAACTACATGCCTTGTGCAGGAACCAACCGTGTGGGCACACTGACTCGGGAGTAACCTCGTAGCACCCGATCGCTCAGGAGTTCCCGATGCATTTGCAGTTGTCACCCGAGGACGTGGCCTTCCGCGAGGAGATGCGCACGTTCTTCACCACCGAGGTGCCGCAGCACATCCGCGACACCGTCGCCGCCCGACGCGAGCTCTCCAAGGAGCAGATCGTCGAGTCGCAGCAGGTCCTGAACGCCGCCGGACTCGCCGTGCCCGGCTGGCCGGTGCAGTGGGGCGGCAAGGACTGGACCCCGCTCCAACGCCACATCTGGCACGAGGAGATGCAGATGGCCCACGTGCCGATCCCGCTCGCGTTCAACGCCAGCATGGTCGGCCCGGTCATCGCCGCCTTCGGATCCGATGAGATCAAGGAACGCTTCCTCACCAAGACCGCGAACCTGGACATCTGGTGGTCGCAGGGCTTCAGCGAGCCGGACGCCGGCTCGGATCTGGCCTCGCTTCGCACCACTGCGGTCAAGGAGGGCGACGAGTACATCGTCAA
>JBBSRN010000223.1:0-3906 GCA_038242985.1 Propionibacteriales bacterium
CTCGTGCACGTCGCCGCCTCGGGCCGTGACGTGCGTGGAGCGCTGGAGGCCGGCATCGCGGTGGTCCGCCTGGCGCGTCCGGGCCACGTCGTCGACCCAGAAGGTCCGCGGCCATCGATAGAGATCGACGACGCCGCGGACCTTGCCGGAGTGCTGGATCAGCTGTGAGCCGCGGTGTCAGGCCGACGGCACGACCATGACGCCCCAGACCACGAGCGGGGCGATCACGACGATGGACATGCCCCACTGCATGAGGCGCTTGAAGACCATCTCTCGGTCCTGCTCGTTGGCGTTCGCCACGATGAGCGCGCCGTTGGTCGAGAACGGGCTGCAGTCGACGACCGAGCTGGAGATTCCGAGCGCCGCGATCAGGGCGATCGCATTGACCTGATCGGTCAGCAGGAAGGGCACGGCGAGCGGGATCAGCGCGCCGATGATGCCGGTCGTCGAGGCGAAGGCCGAAACCACGGCGGCGATGAAGCAGATCATCAGTGCCGCGACCAGCGGAGCGCCGACGTCGGCGACCCGCTCGCCGAGCCACGTCACGACGCCCTCGTTCTGCAGGAGGTTGACGTAGGTGACGATGCCACCGATGAGCAGCACGGTGCCCCAGCTGATCTTCTCGACGGCACCCTTGGCCGATGCCGGGAAGGCCAACGTCAAGATGACGGCGATCGTCAGTGCGGTGAAGCCGACGTCGAGGTCGAAGCCGAGCGCGCCGACCATCAGCACGACGAGACCGATCAGGGTGACGATGCGCTGTGCGTCGAGCCGCTCGGCGCCGGTGGGAGCGCCGGGCTCCTGGAGACTGCGTGATGCCTCGACGGCGGAGTGCGGAGTGTCCGAGCCGGACGACCGGGTGGCAGCGAAGCTGGCGCTCTCGGCGTCAGCACTCATCGCGGCGACGTTGTCGGCCTCGGTGCCGCGGGCGATCAGCTGGCGACCACCGAACGCGAAGTACGTGATGACGGCGATGATCGTTGCGGCCGTGAACGTCGTGACGAACAGGAAGCCCTGGTTGCTGGGGAGATCGTTGGACTCCACGACGCCGTTGGTGATGCTGCCGAAGATGCCGATGGGCGAGAAGCTGCCAGCGGTCGCGCCCTGCACGACCATCATGCCCATCATCATCGGGTGGATCTGGTAGCGGAGCGCGAAGCCCAGTGCGACCGGCGCGACGATGGCGACGGCTGCCGGGCTGACGGCGCCGATCGAGGTGACGGCGGCGCAGACGAAGAACATCGCCCAAGGCACGAGCGCCACACGGCCGCCGACGGCGCGGACCGAGCCGTGCACGATCCAGTCGACCGTGCCGTTGTTCTTGGCGAGGGCGAACAGATAGGTCACGCCGACGAGGATGACGAAGAGACCGCTGGGGAACCCGGCCAGGACGTCATCGGTGGTCTGGCCGAACACGGCCAGTCCGACGATGAAGGAGGCGACGAGCGCGAGGGCGCCCATGTTGACGCCGCGCACCGTCGCGACGAGGAACACCACCGCGAGGATCGCGAGTGAGATCAGTTCGTGGGACACGTCGTTACATCCGTTTCGATCGAGGGCTCTGTGACGCAGGTCATGGAGTTACCGGCACGATGATGCCAGTGGCTAGGCCACCTG
This sequence comes from Propionibacteriales bacterium, assembly GCA_038242985.1. GTDB lineage: Bacteria > Actinomycetota > Actinomycetes > Propionibacteriales > Nocardioidaceae > Aeromicrobium. The sequence continues at coordinate 1,618 of JBBSRN010000223.1, forward strand.
GCAACCGGGCCACTGGGTATGCTGTGGCCCATGACCTCAAATCAACCTCGCCGTCTCCCACCGGTGCGGCACGAGCGGCTCTACCAGAAGCTCGCCGTTCACATCTCGGACTTCATCGAGGCGCAAGGCCTGGTCGGTGGCGATCGGTTGCCGCCTGAGCGGCAGCTTGCGGCTGATCTCGGCGTCAGCCGGGCCACGTTGTCGCGGGCGTTGGCGGCGCTCGAGACGCGAGGTCGGATCGAGGTCCGGCACGGCGTCGGGGCGCTGGTGCGCGAGCCGGATGCGCCTGAGCCGAATACGGCGACAGGCCTCGGTGGTGGCTGGCAGCAGCACGTCGCGGCCCGGCCGGCTCACGAGGTGCTGGTGGCCCGCGAAGCAATTCTCTCCGGGCTGGCGAGAGCCGCCGCGGCGAATCCGCAGAGCTCCTTGCGAGCCGCGATGCTGGCCGCCGACGGTCGACCACGCGGCTTCGAGCACACGTGGCGTTGCATTCGGCACCTGGCCGATGAGGCGCTGCTGTCCGAGCTCGATGACATGTTGGTCGAGAATGCCCCTGCCCCCGCCGACTCGCCTCGGCTGCGGCAGGCTCTGGACGCCGTCGCCGAAGCGATCTTGGGTGGCGACGCGAGCGCCGCGGCGACCGCCTGTCTGGGCATCCTGACCCCTTGAACTGTGCCGGCGCACCGGGGGTCACGGGCGGCGGTGGAGAACTCACCACTATGGTTCAGTGGCTCGGCCAGCAGATCACGCCCCGCGACCGTGACGTGAGCGTCGCAGGCGTCGAGACGACGAGAGGACAGCGATGACCGGAATCGATCAGCTCGTCGTGGTCCTGGCCGGCTTCGGTGCCGGAATCTTGTCCTCGAGCGTCGGAGTCGCGTCGCTGCTCAGCTTCCCGATCCTCCTGGCTGTCGGCCTGCCCCCGGTCGTGGCGAACGTCTCGAACACCATCGGGCTCATTCCCGCTGGACTGGGCGGGGCATGGGGATATCGTCGGGAGCTGCGGACGCACCCCCTGATCATGCGCACCGTCATCGTCGTGACTGGGGTCGGCGGGATCGCGGGCGCGGCGCTGCTCCTCGGTCTGCCGGCCGGCGTCTTCGAGGCGGTCGTGCCTTGGCTCATCCTCGGCACCTGCGTGCTGGTCGGGACCCAGCAGAGGATCTCGCGGTGGCTCGCGGGCCGGCATCCAGACGGAGAGGCACGGCCCGCTCGCGTCGTCCTCAAGCCGGTCACGCTGGGCTTCGTGGCGCTCACGGGGGTGTACGGCGGCTACTTCGGCGCCGGCGCAGGCGTCATGATGATCGCCGTGCTGGCGCTCGGCCTCGACATCGACTTCACCACGATCTCGGCGATCCGCACGGTGTCGGTCATGGCGGCGAACGTCGTGGCCGGCATCATCTTCGCGGTCATCGCCGAGGTCGACTGGACTGTCGTGATGCTGCTGGCTGCCGGATCGATCGGCGGTGGTTACGTCGGTGCCCGCATCGCGCGGATGCTGCCGACCGCGGTGCTGCGCGCATCCGTGGTCGTCGCCGGGGTGGCAGCGGCCGTCTACCTCTGGATCTGATGGACGGCGCATCCGCGCGGACGGGTCGAGCCGGTGGGCTCAGTCGTCCTTGACGACCGATCCATCCTTCGCGTCGATCTGGACCTCAGTGTCCGAAGAGGCGCCTGAGGGGCGGATGTCGAACTCGTACTGGACCCGACCGGTGTCCTTGCCCTCGATCTTCCACTCCCCGATGACGCCGTCCTGCTGCTGACGTGCCGCCTCGGCCGCCTTCGCCAGGTCGATCACGGACTCGGGGTCGAAGATCTCCTTGCGGTCGTCCGCGGCGTCATCGCCCAGGTTCTCACGCTTGTCCGAGATCTTGTCCAGGCTCTCGGCGTCGTACTGCACGGCGTACTCGCTCTTCTTGGACACCAGCTCGACCTTGTACTCCAGGCCGCCACCCTCCTGGCGCTCGAGCTCGATCTTGGTCGGGTCACCGGAGAACTCCTCCTGTGCCGCCTTCAGCGCGTCCTGCCAGGTCTTCGACGGGGGGCTTGCAACAACATCCGCATCCTTGCTGCTCGCCGACGAGGACGAGGAAGGAGACGATGAGCTGCTGGGCTTCGAGGACGAATCGGAGTCATCGCCAGAACTGCAGGCCGCGACCAGGCCGAGGCAGGCGACAGCTGCCACAGAAGAGTGAACGACACGGTTCGGAACCAGGCGGCGCATGAGGACGCTCCTTTGCTGGGTGAGCTCGGCATGGAGTGGCCGAACGTGTTGAGTACCCGTTGCAC
>JBBSRN010000224.1:0-3775 GCA_038242985.1 Propionibacteriales bacterium
CAGCTCCTCCCACCCGTCCGGCACCGATCACTCCACGACGCACGTCGAGCACGGCGCATGGACCCGCATCCTGCTGAACAAGGTCCCCCAGGTCACCGCGTTGTTCTGGGTGGTCAAGATCTTGTCCACGACCGTCGGCGAGACCGCGGCGGACTTCCTGAACAGCAACGTGGGCCTCGGCCTGTCCGCCACGACGGCACTGATGGCGTTGCTGCTGGGCGCCGTGCTGATCGTCCAGTTCTCGTCGAGGCGGTACGTGCCGGCGGTGTACTGGCTCGCCGTCGTGCTGATCAGCGTCGTCGGCACCCTGTTCTCGGACAACCTGGTCGACAACTTCGGCGTCAGCCTGTGGACCACCAGTGCCATCTTCGGTGCGGGCCTGGTGGCGTCGTTCGTCGCCTGGTACCGCTCGGAGCGCACGTTGTCGATCCACACCATCGTGACGCGTCGCCGCGAGGCCTACTACTGGCTGACGATCTTGTTCACGTTCGCCCTGGGTACCTCGGCGGGCGACCTGGTTGCCGAGAAGCTGGCCGTCGGCTACCTGCCGTCGGCACTGATCTTCGGTGCCGTCATCGCCGTCGTCGCCGCTGCGTTCTACGGGCTCAAGGCCAATGCCGTCGTCGCCTTCTGGGTGGCCTACATCATCACGCGACCCTTCGGCGCCTCGATGGGCGACTTCCTCACCGCCCCGACCCAGGACGGCGGACTGGGGCTCGGCACGAACGGGACCAGCGCCCTGTTCCTCACGATCATCGTCGCCTGCGTCGTCTGGTTCACGGTCAAGGACCGGAGCGCCACACAAGAGCTCGCCGCCGCCTGACCGTCCCATCCATCCCCTCTGCCCGGCGTCCTCCGCGACGCTGGGCAGGCCCTGTCGAGGAGCTGTTCTGATGTACCGTCCTGTCCGCCGTGCCCCTCCCGTCGATCAGCAGCTGGCCGCACCGCTGCTGGTGATCCTGGTGTCGCTCGCGATGTTCGCGGTCCTGACGGTGTCGGTGCACGCCCACGCACTGATGACCACCTCGATCGATCCGGAGGTCGCAGCGGAAACCCTCGGCCTGCGCAGCCCGTGGGCGACCCACGTGGCCCGAGCGCTCACGCTGCTGGGCAGCGAGACGGTCGTCGGGAGCGCGGCAGTGCTGCTCGCGATCGTCGTGCTGGTGCGGCGGGGAGCCCGTGACGCCGCGGTCGTCGTGTCGACGATGGCGACCTCGGTCGCGCTGACCGTCCTGCTCAAGGTGCTGCTCGGCCGCACCCGGCCGGGTTCGGTCGATCGGCTGGGACCGGTCGACCTCTCGTACTCGGTCCCCTCCGGGCACAGCCTGAACTCGGCCGTCCTGCTGGGCCTGGTGTGTCTCCTGCTGGTGCCGTTCGCCTCGAGCCGGGTGGTGCGAGACGCGAGCGTGGTGCTGTGCCTCGGCCTGGCCATCGGCATCGGCGGCAGCCGGGTCTATCTCGGATACCACTGGACCACCGACGTGCTCGCGTCGTGGTGCATCGCTGCGGTGCTGGTGTCGGTCGCCCGCGTCGCGATCCTGGTGCTCGATCGTGGGCGTGAGCAGTCAGGCAGCGATCAGGTGTCGCGGCGCACGCTCAGCTCATGACCGTCCTCCTGACGCCCCTGCTGTACTCGCTCGGCTCGGCCGCCCTGGCGCTGCTGATGGCCGTGGTCTTCGCTGAGAGCGGACTGCTGATCGGATTCTTCCTGCCCGGCGACTCGCTGCTGTTCCTCGCCGGCGCGCTGGTCGCCTCGCACGTGATCGGGTTGCCGATCTGGGTGCTGACGGCCGGTGTGTTCGTCGCGGCGGCGCTCGGTGATCAGGTCGGCTACCTGATCGGTCGCCGGTTCGGGCCCCGGTTGTTCTCCCGCCCGGATTCCAGGCTGTTCTCCGCCGCGAACGCCGATCGTGCCCAGGCCTTCTTCGTCGCGCATGGCGCCAAGGCGGTGATCCTGGCGCGGTTCGTCCCGGTCGTCCGCACCTTCGTCCCGGCCACGGCCGGGGTCGGCCAGATGGATCGGCGCCGGTTCACCGCGTACAACCTCATCGGCGCCGCGACCTGGTCGATCGCCATCATCGCCGCCGGCTACTTCTTCGGGGCCATTCCCTTCGTCGCGCAACACATCGAGCTGATCACGATCGCCCTGGCCTCGCTGTCGGTGATCCCTGCCGCCGTGGCCTACCTGCGGGGACGGTCCGGCCGCCGCGTCCGAGACGCCGACGAGCACTCCGTGCCCGAGAAGGTCTAGCGCAGACGGGGGACCTCCCAAAAGGGCTGAGGGCGAATCGCGCCGACCCGCATCGGACAGAGTCCGTCGAGGCCGATCACCCGGTGCGCGCCCCGCTCACATCGATCCGGTGTCGAGGTACCGCTGGTGCCAGCTCAGGGCCTCGCCGAGCAGGTGCGGGGTGTGCCGGTGCAGGGGTCGCTCAGCCCAGGCGCGATCGGTGTAGTCGCGCAGCTGGTCACGAAATCGCGGATCGGCGCAGCGGTCGATGACCACGGTCGACCGCTGCCGGGGCGAGAGGCCGCGCAGGTCCGCGAGGCCGTGCTCGGTGACGAGCACCTGCACGTCGTGCTCGGTGTGGTCGACGTGGCTGACCATCGGCACGATCGAGGAGATGGCGCCGTCCTTGGCGGTCGAGGGGCTCAGGAAGAAGTTCACGAAGGCGTTGCGGGCGAAGTCGCCGCTGCCACCGATGCCGTTCATCACCGAGCTGCCCATGATGTGGGTGGAGTTGACGTTGCCGTAGATGTCGGCCTCGATCATCCCGTTCATCGCGATGACCCCGAGGCGTCGGACCAGCTCGGGATGATTGGAGATCTCCTCGCTGCGCAGGATGATCTTGCCCTTGTACGAGTCGATGTTCTCCCGGAAGCGCCGGGAGCCCTGGTCGGACAGACCGAACGACGTCGCGGACGCCGCCTTCAGCGTTCCGCTGTCCAGCAGGTCCAGCATGCCGTCCTGGATGACCTCGGTGAAGGCGGTCAGGCCGGTGAACTCGCTGCCGTCCAGATCGGCCAGCACCGCGTTGGCCACGTTCCCGACGCCGGACTGCAGCGGCAGCAGGTTGGCCGGCATCCGACCGGCCACGACCTCCAGGCGCAGGAAGTCCAGCACGTGATCGGCGATGGCCTGGGAGACGGCGTCCGGTGCGCTGAAGGTGGAGTTCCGGTCCGGCCGGTCCGTCTGCACGACCGCGACGACCTTCGCGGGGTCGACCCGCAGGTACGGCTCACCGATGCGTTGCATCGGTTCGGTGAGCTGGATGGGCCGGCGGTCCGGGGGCAGCGCGGCGCCGTAGTAGATGTCGTGGAATCCCTCCAGCCCGCGCGGCTGCCAGTGGTTGACCTCCAGGATGATCCGATCGGCCTGGTCCAGCCACGTCTTGTTGTTGCCGACCGAGGTGCTGGGAACCACCAGCCCGTCGGGCATCACGGCCGTCACCTCGACGACGGCGACGTCGAGCCGTCCGTAGAAACCGAACCACATGCGCTGCGCGGAGTGGCTGAGGTGTTCGTCGATGTACGCGACCTCACCGGCGTTGATGAGTCGTCGGAGGGTTGGGTCGGAGTTGTACGGCAGCCGCGAGGAGATGCCCTGGGCCCGGGCGAGGAGTCCGTCGGCGTCGGGAGCCGTCGACGCCCCGGTCCACAATCCGACCCGGAAGTCCTGACCGGCGGCGTGGGCGGCCTCCATGCGGCGGGCCATCGCTTCGGGCAGCGCCTTGGGGTAGCCCGCGCCGGTGAAGCCGCTGAAGCCGACGTTGTC
>JBBSRN010000225.1:0-3763 GCA_038242985.1 Propionibacteriales bacterium
GGGAGCCGTCGACGCCCCGGTCCACAATCCGACCCGGAAGTCCTGACCGGCGGCGTGGGCGGCCTCCATGCGGCGGGCCATCGCTTCGGGCAGCGCCTTGGGGTAGCCCGCGCCGGTGAAGCCGCTGAAGCCGACGTTGTCACCGGGCTCGATGAACGCCGAGGCCGTGTCGGCGTCGGTGACTCTGGTCTGCAGGATCGGACACGTGATGCGGGACGACTGCGCGCTGCTCATCGTCGACGCGCGATCACGACGGAGTCGCGCAGCACCATCTGCTCGCCCTCCTTGACCTGCTGGCGCTCGCGGACCTCGGCCGTGACGTCGAAACGTTCGGTGTCCAGGGCCGGAACCAGGTCGTCCGGGGTGAACATGACGCCGGGCTCGGTCGCGTGGCGCAGGCCGGTGTGCAGGTCGTCGGGGTGGTGACCGACCACCAGCAGGGTCCCGCCGGGGTTCAGGGCGTCGGCGAGGCGTGCGACCAGGCCGGGCATGCCGCCGTCGAGCAGGTGCAGGAACTGCGAGGTGATCAGGTCGTAGGTGGCCGCTGGCCGCCAGGTGCGGATGTCGGCTCGTTCCCACGTGGTGCGGTCCGCCACGCCGGCTGCACCTGGTGCCGTCGCCGCCCGGTCGAGCCCCGCCTGCGAGAAGTCCAGACCGGTGACCTGCCAGCCCTGCGCGGCCAGCCAGATCGAGTCGGCCCCCTCGCCGCAGCCGATGTCCAGCGCGGTGCCGGGGGTGAGGTCCGTGGCCTCGGTGACCAGCTGGGGATTGGGCTTGCCGCTCCAGACCCGATCGGTCGACTCGTAGCGCTCCTCCCACGAGGGCCGCTCGAACATCTCCCGGACCTGCTCAGGGGACATCTCGTCGTGACTCATCCCCCCATGATGCCCGCGACCCGCTGAGCCTGACGTTCGGACCGCGACACGCTGGCGTTTCCGGTCAGAACGTCAGTCTCAGCGGGAACCGAGGCGGCGGGCGCGGAGGAGGGAGGCGAGGGTCGCGCCGGCTGCGAGCAGCACGGTGAAGATGATCCACGCCAGCGTGTAGGGGCGGCCGCCGATGGTCTCGTTGCCCGCCTTGAACGCGTGGCCGGTGAGCACGGAGACGAACGCGATGCTGCACGCGGCCCAGATGATCGCGGCGACGACGGTCGGCATCCGGGCAGCTGGCGGCAGGAACTTCGCCACGACCAGCGTGATGACGACGGTCAACGGAGCGAGGATGGCGTCGTGCACCAGGATCGCGCCCGCCAACCAGATGCCCAGTGAGACCAGGGCGCCGACACCGTCGTCCAGCAGCGACCAGACACCCCACAGCAGACCGGCGACACCAGCGGCACCGAGTGCGAGCTGGATCAACGACGGGCGGGTCGTCGAGAGGTTGCTCATGCGACGACCTCCATCTTGGTGACCCACTTGGTCTGCATCACGCCTGGACGGTTCGGTGCGATGAGCCGGCACGGGAAGCCGTGATCGACGCTCAGAGTCTCGCCATTGAGCTTGAGCGCGAGCAGCGTGCGGCCGTCCTGGACGAACTCCGCCGGCAGCTCCGACGATGCGAAGGCGCCGCGGGTCTGGGTGGACCGGAACTGCACGGTCGATCGCGGCTTCGCGCCGACCAGGGCGATCAGGTCGCGCACCGGTATGCCGGTCCATTCCGCCGATCGGCTCCAGCCCTCGACGCAGGCGATCGGCAGGGTGCGGGTGACCTGGGGCAGCGCGCGCAGGTCGTCGAGCGTCATCGACAGGGTCTGTCCACCCCCCACGAGCTCGAGGACGAAGTCCGGTGACGTGGCACCAGCAATGGCGCCGGCACTCTTGGCGGTGCGGTTGATGGGAAGGTCCTGGGGACCCTCGCCGCTACGCACCGAGAACACCGACACCCGGCGCAGGAACGGCACGGTCTGCCCGGCGGTCAGCAGCACGGCCAGACCGGACGCGGCGCCCGTCGCGGCCAGCAGCGCGCGGCGGCTGGTGCCGCCGGTCGAGTCGTCCCCGCCGATGGGGTCATCGACCGGGGAATCGCCGGCTGGCGAGTCCTTGATCGAGGTGCCGAGCCCGGCGCGGATCAGGGGCAGCTTGACGCCGATGTGCAGCACCAACGATCCGATCGCGATCCACGCCACGGCTTCGTGCGTCCGGCGGAAGCTGAAGTCCCAGGCGTACCAGCCCGCGATGTTCAGGGTGCCGCTCGCCAGCATGAACAACGAGGAGGCGACCAGCAGACCGATCGACGCGCGCGACAGACCTTCGAGCACCAGCTCGCGCTTCTCCCCGGGCGGCCGCTTGAACAGGTGCGGGTACACCGACCACAGCTTCACCAGGATGAGCGGCACGGCCGCAGTGCCGGAGATGATGTGCAGCCCCTGCGTCACGCGGTACAGCCACGCCGGATTCGGGCCGATCGGCAACCAGCCCGGATCGGTGTACTGGAAGTGGCTCCACATGCCGGTCAGGAAGCAGATGCCGAAGGCGATGCCGAGCGCCGTGCCGACCCTGCTGGTGGTCGCAAGTCCGCGACGGGACTCATCGAAGTGCTCGGGCCGGGGGATCCGGGCCTCGATGTCCTCGACCGTGGGCAGCCTCATCAGGGCAACATCAATTGGGGTGATCTCATGATCTGACCAGCGTAACGGCGTGGCGCGGACCCACAGTGCGAGTCTGCGCGATTCGCAGGCCGGCGGAATCGGCGACGTCGGCGATGGCGTCGAGCCCGACGACGGCCCACGCGAACTCCGCTGAGTCCTGGCCGTTGATCCGCAGGCGCCGTTGCTCCGCGACCAGGCCGACACCGTGTCCGGCGACCTCGACGATGGTGCGACCGTTGTCGGCCAGCACCTCGCGGACCCGGGCCAGCAGCCGAACGGGGTCCCCGCCGATGCCGACGTTGCCGTCCGCGAGCAGGGCGTACTCCCACTCACCCTCACCGGGGACGTGACCGAAGACGTCGCGGCGCAGTGCGTACGCGCCGCGGCCACGGGCCTGGCGCACCGCTTCGGCCGACACGTCGATGCCCAGTGACGGGATGCCGTGCACCGTCAGCTCGCCGACCAATCGGCCAGGGCCGCAGCCGACATCGATGGTCGGACCGTCGCACGGCTCGATGAACAAGGAACGGTCGACGATGTCCGGAGCGCCGTTCCACTGGTGCACCTCGAAGGGGATCGTCTGGCCGCCGGCGTCGACGACATCGGCTCGCCCCGTGGCGAACGCGGCGTCGTACGCCTCGGTGGGATCGAACGAGTCGCTCATGGGGACACTCCTGCGGAAAGGGCCTCGTCGACGACGACGGCGAGTCGTGAACCGGGGATGGCGGCAGCGATCTGCTGGGCGTCCTCCCACGAATCCATGTCTTGAACGGTGCGCAACCAGCGGACATTCCCCAGCGCTCGCTGGGTGAGGTCAGCAGTTCGATCGGTCGACATCGGGACCTGGGTCAGCGCGGCGGCATCGCCGGGATCGGGCAGGCCCAGCAACCACCAGCCGCCGTCGCCGGCCGGGCCGAGCGCTCGCTCACCGCCCTGGACCACCTCGCCGGCGGTCTCGTAGTCATCGGAGGTGAGCTGGGGGGTGTCCATGCCGACCTGCACGACGCCCCGCGCCGCGGCAGGACCCGCGGCTGCGGCGGCGTCGACGTGTGCAGCGGCGAGGCGTTCGCCGAGACCGTCGCCGCGCTGCGGCACGACGATGACGGTGGAGAGGACGTCGGCGATCTCGGTGCTGCGGGCGGCCTCGGACAGATCACCGGTCATGGCGACCACCAC
>JBBSRN010000226.1:0-3760 GCA_038242985.1 Propionibacteriales bacterium
GCCGGCGGCGCCGGTGCCCGCCACGCCCCAGGTGGCCGGGATCGAGCCGCTCGCGGGCAGGGGCGCCTGGGCCTTGGCAGCGGTGCCGGTGTCGGGGACCGCTGGGTACGTCACGTCGGCCGTGAGCAGCTTGGGCCGGATGAAGACCTGGCTGAAGGGTGACGGCTTCGCGCCACCGGCCACCGAGGAGTACAGATAGCTGTCGGCGTTGGTGTTGCCCGTGGCCCCGGCGCCGTAGTTGAAGCCGCGCACGTAGTTCGCGCTCTTGTCGTCATAGGTGATGACGCGTCGGTAGGCGTTGTCGAGGCCGAAGTCGCGCGTCGTGGTGTTGGAGAACGCGCTCCCGTCGAACGTGCCCGAGATCGGGAAGCCCGCACCGAGCGTCCAGGACCAGCGATCGCGGGACGTGAACTTCATCCGCGCCTCCTGGTACTGGGTTCCGGCGATGTTGGTCGCACGGCGCAGGCGGACCCCGTCGCTCATCGAGTCGATCCGCCGGCCACCGAGCAGGCCATCGATGACGTGCGCGTCGAGCTGACGCACGCTGAACGCGCCGGTGCCGGTGACCGTCCTGGCGACGTCGTCGGAGGTGCCCTGCCCGTTGTAGTTGTCCTTCCAGCCGTTGCGACCGCGTCCGATCAGCACCCAGCCGCCACCGTCGGTGGTCATGTCGCAGTGGAAGGTGCGGGGGGCGACCAGCTGCGGGGTGAGCAGCCAGTAGGAACCGTCGGGCGAGTCGGGCACGTTCTGCTTGATCTCCCAGCACGACGCAGCCGCCGAGGACTGGCTCAGTCCGTCGAGGACGGGTTCGGGCGTGGACGCCGACGCGGGCACCACGGCCAGCAGCGGCAGCGCCAACGCCGCGAGCGCGATCGCGAAAGCCGTGCGCCGCCGGCCGGCATGGGAGTGCTCTACGCAGTGGTCGCTCATGGGATCCTCGGCTCGACGACAGCACGTCAGACACGGCCGTTCACCGAGGAAGAGTCGACGCCGCACCGGTCATGACGCCGCTTCCGCGACAATCGCGCTGGTGCGTGCGCCAGCGGGTCAGGCGTCGCGTCGCACGAACGCCCAGTAGCTCAGAGCCACCAGGATGGCGACGTAGGTGCCCATCACGACGCCACCGCCGAGCGGTCCGAACGGGACGACGCCGAAGAACTGCAACATGTCGCCGATCGACAGCCGCGTGTACATCTGCCCGCCCGCGTCGTACGGCAGGTACTTCAGGATCGTCACGAGGCCGGAGCGACCGGACGGATCGTCCGACACCGCCTTGATCGCCAGCACGATCGCCTTGATGATCTGCTCCAGCACCGTCGGGATCAGCATCAACATCGCCACGGCGGCGGTCTGGTTGCGCACCAGCGCCGCGAACGCGAGCCCCGACAGGGCGAACAGGACCGAGAACAACCCCGTGCCGGCGGCGAGGCCGAGCATGCTGCTGACATCAGGCAGGGCGAGGCCGAACGCGAGCATCGACACGACGGCGATCGCGATGCATGCCCACGCGGCGGTCACGACCACCACGGCGGTCGTGACCAGCTTGGCGGTCAGCACGTGCACGCGGCTCGGGATCGCGGTGAGGGTCGCGCGGATCATGCCGTGCCGGTACTCGTGCCCCATGGAGAAGACGCCGAGCAGGCCGAGGATGTACCCGATGAACAGCGGCGCCACGCCCGACGAGGCGCCGATGGTGGCGATCAGGTCGAAGGAGTTCTGGTCGCCCATCGATCCGCTCGACACGCTCACGCGCCACGCGATGAGGGCCGTCATCAGGATCTGGAAGGCCACGGCGAGCCCGATCAACCAGTAGGTGGAGCGCAGGGTGCGCAACCGCACCCACTCGTATCGGAGAGCGTCGATCATGCGCCCGCCCCGTCCGCGTGCTCGGCACCCGCGGAGCGGAACTCCTCGGTGAGACCGGTCGCCTCGAGGAAGGCCTCCTCGAGCGTGGCGCGCTCCGTGACCAGCTGGTGCACCCGCGCACCGGCCCGGAGCGCAGCATCGCCGATCTGCTCGGCGGTCAGCTGGGAGACGACCAGGTCGGTGCCCTCGGTCACCACGTCGGCTCCGAGGGCCCGCAGCACGGGCACGACCAGCCCGCGGTCAGGCGTGCGCAGTCGCACCGCACCGAGGTGGCTCGCGTCGATGAAGTCGTCGATCGGGCCGTTGGCCAGCATGACGCCGCGACCGATGACGACGAGCTCGTCGGCCAGCACGGCCATCTCCTGCAACAGGTGGCTCGACACCAGCACCGCACGTCCCTGCCCGGCCAGGTGCTGCAGCAGCTGGCGCAACCAGGTGATGCCCGCTGGATCGAGTCCGTTGCTCGGCTCGTCGAGGATCAGCACGTCCGGATCGCCGAGCAGCGCTGCGGCCAGGCCGAGCCGCTGGCCCATGCCGAGGCTGAAGGTGCGCGGCTTGTCCCGGGCGACGCTCGACAGCCCCACCATGCCGAGCACGGCGTCGATCCGGTCGTCGCCGATCCGGTTGGGCGCAGCGATCATGCGCAGGTGGTTGCGTGCGGTGCGGGTGGGATGGAACGGCTTGGCCTCCAGCAGCGCACCCACGCGGCGGGTGGGGTGGTCGAGCTCGGTGAAGGTGAGTCCGTCGAACGTGGTGCGCCCGTCGCCGCGGTCGAGCTGGAGCATCAACCGCATCGTGGTGGACTTGCCGGCCCCGTTGGGACCGAGGAATCCCGTGACGCTGCCGGGTTGCACCGTGAACGACAGGTCGTCGACCGCGCGTCTCGCCCCGAAGGACTTCCCGAGTCCCACCGCCTCGATCACTGCCATGTGTCCAGTCTTCCATCCGGCCTACGGGACGTCGTCGTGCGTCCACTCGACGTCGGTGCGCATGATGCGCGCGGGAACCCCGGCGACGACCGCGTGCGCCGGCACCTTCTGCCCACGCACCACCGCACGCATCGCGACGACGGCGCCGTCACCGATGTCGGCGTGCGCGGTCACGACGGCGTCGCGGCACAACCAGACGTGCTTGCCCAGGCGGATGTGGGCCCCGTACGGATTGAGCCGCTCGCCGGTGTGCCGGGCGGCCAGCCGGTGCATGTCGTCGGTGGCCAGATAGACGTTCGCCGCCCACAGCTGGTCGCTCTGCGCCACGATGCTGCCGCCGTTGCGGGCGTCGATGACCACCTCGCGCGTCGCAAGCACCGGTCCGTGCAGGACGATCTGCGAATCCGCACCGCAGTACACGTCGCCGGCGGTCAGCACGCATCGACGATCGAGGAAGACGGTCGCCCGGTCACCGCCCACCAGCAACGAGCTGAGCCACTGCATGGGTGAGCCGATCGCGATCAGCACGTCGTGCACCGCGATGCTCATCAGGTCCGCCAGGACCTTCGGCGGGAGCCAGGCCCCGTCGGCGAGGTAGAGCGCGTTGCCCTGGTCGTTCCACCACGGCGGCACGGAGTCGGTCTCGAGGTGCCACGTGGGTGCATCGAGTGATTCCGCCTCGGTGCCTGCGGCCCGGAACCGGTCACGATGGCGCTGATCCACTCCCGCATCTTGTCATCGACGTAGGTTGCAGGCATGACTGAGTCGTTCCGACCGATCGAGGATGGCGTCACCACCGACCTGCGCGATGAGATGACGTACGCGGGATACCTGCAGCTGCCGACCCTGCTCGCGGCCCAGCAACCGGTGTCGGGCCACCACGACGAGATGCTGTTCATCATCCAGCACCAGGTGACCGAGCTGTGGCTCAAGCAGCTGATCCACGAGCTGCGGTCCGCGATCGC
>JBBSRN010000227.1:0-3722 GCA_038242985.1 Propionibacteriales bacterium
ACCGACCTGGCCATCGACCTGGACCGCATGTCCACCGTCAAGGGCGTGTACCCGATCGTGCTGGCCTCGTACATGATCGCGTGCCAGACCTACGACGACGCGGCCACCGCTGACCTGGTTAAGGGCTGGTTGACCTACGTGACGAGCAGCGACGGACAGTCCGCCGCCGCAGACGCCGCCGGCTCCGCTCCCCTGACCGAGGACTTCGCCACCAAGGTCGCCGCGGCCGTCGGGACCATCAAGGGCGCCTGATCCGCCCGGCCGCTGCCCGATCCGAGACATCGAGAGGAAGAAGCTGTGAGCACCACCTCTGCGCCCCGCCCGCCGCGGGCTCCCGTGCGCCCGGGCGACCGGATCTTCGCAGGACTCGCCACCGGCGCCGGCCTGACGATCCTCGCGCTCCTGGCCGGCGTCGCGATCTTCCTCACCGTCGAGGGGATGCCCGGCATCACCGCCTCCCCCGACGAGGTCAAGAGCGGCCAGAGCTTCCTGCCGTACGTCGGCCCGCTGGTGCTCGGCACCCTGATCTCGGCCACCGTCGCCCTGCTGATCGCCGCACCCGTCGCGATCGGCGTCGCGCTGTTCATCTCGCACTACGCGCCGCGCCGCCTGGGCCAGAGCCTCGGGTACCTGGTCGATCTGCTCGCCGCGGTACCGAGCGTGGTGTACGGCCTGTGGGGCATCTTCGTCCTGGCCGGCACCATGGCGCCGGTCTACTCCTGGTTCGAGACGTACCTCGGCTTCATCCCGATCTTCGCCGGCCCGGCGTCCACCACCGGGCGCACGCTGCTGACCGCGTGCATCGTGCTCGCGGTCATGATCTTGCCCATCATGACCGCGATCTGCCGCGAGATCTTCCTGCAGACGCCCCGCCTGCACGAGGAGGCGGCCCTCGCCCTCGGCGCCACCCGGTGGGAGATGGTCCGCATGACCGTCTTCCCCCACGCGAGGTCCGGCATCGTGTCCGCGGCCATGCTCGGCCTCGGTCGGGCGCTCGGCGAGACGATGGCGGTCGCCATGGTGCTGTCGGCCACCGCCGGAGTCGTCACGGTGAACCTGATCAGCAGCACCAACCCCAGCACCATCGCGTCGAACGTCGCGCTCAGCTTCGCGGAGTCCAGCGGCAGGTCGGTCAACGCGTTGATCGCCACCGGCCTGGTGCTGTTCATCATCACCTTCCTCGTCAACTTCGCTGCGCGGGCGATCGTCGACCGCCGCAAGGACTTCTCCGGAGCCAACTGATGTCGACCCTGACCAAGAAGATCCCGAGCACCATCCCGGCCGATGTCGGGAAGGCGTTGCGAGCCCGCCAGCTGCCGGTCGCCGGAACCCGGGTGGTCGTGGCGATCGCGCTGCTGAGCGGGGTGGGGGTGTTCGTCGCCAGCGGCAGCGCCTTCCGCGGCGCGCTGGCCGCGTGGCTGCTGACGTTCGTCGTGCCGGTCTGGTCCGCGGTGGTCGAGGGGACCCGCAAGGCCGCCGACCGCCTGGTGACGCTGCTGGTCGCCTCGGCGTTCGCCCTGGCGATGGTGCCCCTGATCAGCATTCTCTACACGGTGCTCAGCAAGGGTTTGAACGTCCTTGGTGTCGACTTCCTGACGTTCTCGATGCGAAACGTGGTCGGCGAGGGCGGCGGTGTCTACCACGCGATGGTGGGCACGCTGCTGATCACCGGTGCCGCCACGATCATCTCGGTGCCGATCGGCCTGTTCGCCGCGATCTACCTGGTCGAGTACGCCGACGGCAACCGGCTCTCGCGGTGGCTGCGATTCCTGGTCGACGTCATGACCGGCATCCCGTCGATCGTCGCCGGCCTGTTCGCCTACGCCGTGTTCGTCCTGTTCTTCGGCGAGGGGGTCCGGCTCGGCGTCGGCGGATCGGTTGCCCTGTCGGTGCTGATGATCCCGATCGTGGTCCGTTCCAGCGAGGAGATGCTCAAGCTCGTGCCCCACGAGCTGCGCGAGGCGGCCTACGCGCTGGGGGTGCCGAAGTGGCGCACCGTGGTCAAGGTGGTGCTTCCGACCGCACTCGCTGGCATCGTGACGGGCGTGACCCTGTCCATCGCGCGCGTCATCGGCGAGACCGCTCCCCTGCTGATCATCGCCGGCGCGACCGACTCGGTGAACTTCAACCTGTTCGACGGCCGCATGGCGACCCTGCCGGTCTTCGCCTATGCCTCCCAGCGCAACCCCGGTGTGCCGCCGGAGTTCAGCATCGATCGAGCCTGGGGCGCCGCCCTGGTGCTGCTGCTGATCGTCATGGTGCTGAACTTGGTCGCCCGCATCGTCTCCAGCTACTTCTCCCCCCCAGCAGAGCGCTGACCGGCGCTCCGGATCAAGGAACCCACCACCATGGCCAAGAGCATCGACGTCTCGGACCTGAACATCTACTACGGCGACTTCCTCGCCGTCCAGGACGTGACCATCCCCATCGCGGCGCGGTCCGTGACCGCGTTCATCGGACCGTCCGGCTGCGGCAAGTCCACGTTCCTGCGATCGCTGAACCGCATGCACGAGGTGATCCGCGGCGCCCGCGTCGAGGGCAAGGTGCTCATCGACGGCGAGGACCTGTACGGCGCCGACATGGATCCGGTCAACGTGCGTCGCATGATCGGCATGGTCTTCCAGCGACCCAACCCCTTCCCCACCATGTCGATCTACGACAACGTGCTGGCGGGGCAGAAGCTCAACAGCAAACGCATGAAGAAGCCCGAGGCGGACGACATCGTCGAACGCTCGCTGCGCAGCGCCGGCCTCTGGGGCGAGGTCAAGGATCGCCTCGACCGGCCCGGCTCCGGACTGTCCGGCGGACAGCAGCAGCGCCTGTGCATCGCGCGCGCCATCTCCGTGGAGCCCGAGGTCCTGCTGATGGACGAGCCGTGCTCGGCCCTCGACCCCATCTCGACCAGTGTCATCGAGGACCTCATCCACGAGCTCAAGACGCAGTACACGATCGTGATCGTCACCCACAACATGCAGCAGGCCGCCCGGGTCTCCGACGAGACCGCGTTCTTCAACCTGTCCGGAGTCGGTGGGCCGGGTCGACTGATCGAGGTCGGTCGCACCCAGCAGATCTTCTCCAACCCGAGAGAATCTGCGACCGAGGCCTACATCCAGGGACGCTTCGGCTGAACCCGTGACCGCCGGCCGCCGGGGCCGACGACCGCGCCGCGCCGACGCGTGATTCAGTGTGGGTTGGCGACGTGGCCGATCAGCTGGAGGCGGCATGGGCGTGGAGGAGGCAGCCGTGACCCGGCTGCTGCAGAAGCCGGACCCCGCAGATGCGGTCGACCTGCTCGAACAGATCTCGGATCGGGCCGTCGCGAGAGCCATGCGGCACCTCAATCGAGGCGAGATGGTCGACGTCTTCCAGCTGCTGTCCACCTCGCGCGGCGACGAGGTCTTCACGCTGCTGCAGGACGACGAGCGGGTGACGCTGCTGCCTGGCCTGCCGCTGCCCCGGGCGAGCTCGTTGTTCGCAGTGCTCGATCCGGACGATCGCGCCTGGATGTGCCACGAGGTTCCGCCGGCCGTGCACGGGCCGTGGCTCGCCGCACTGGATCCCGCCGCCCGCGCGGTGACGCTTCGACTGGCAGGCTACGGTCCGCGATCGACCGGCCTGGTGATGAATCCGCACGTGCTGGAGCTCGACACCGGCACGACGGCCAGGGTGGCACTGGACCTGGTGCGCACCCACGGCGATCTCATGGAGACGGTCTACATGCT
>JBBSRN010000228.1:0-3688 GCA_038242985.1 Propionibacteriales bacterium
CCCATCATGAACAGCGAGTCGAGCACGCAGTGGAACAGCTCACCGCCGGCCAGCAACGACCCGAACAGGATCGCCGGCACGATCTGGACCCCGAGATTCTCGGTGGCGTGCTGCATGCGGGTCATCAAGGTGATGACCGCGCCAGCCAGCACTGCCAGCGCGAAGCTGCGCGCGTTCACGCCGAGATCGGCGTAGTGCGTCCCGACCTCGATCGCGGTCGCCTTCAGATCGGGTCGTGCGGTGATGAAGATCCACATGATCAGCAGACCGCCCGCGAGATTGGTCACGAACGTGACGACCCACAACCTGGACAGGCCGGCCACGCTGCCCTTGCCGGCCACGACAGCGACCACGGGCACCAGGAAGTTCTCGGTGAAGAGCTCGCTGCGGGCCAGCAGCAGTGCCACGAAACCGATCGAGAACGCGATGCCGGCCAGGATCGTGTCGCCGGTGTGGTCCTTGACGATCAGGTAGGCCAGCACGCCGAACCCGACGTCGATGCCGCCGAGCAGCCCGGTGGAGAACAGTGCCGACATCGGGCGCTCGAGTCGTTCGGTGCCCTCGGTGACCAGGCGGTCGAACGCATCCTCGACCTCTGGCTCGGGACGGTCGGGATTCGTCTGCATGATCGAACTCTAGAGCCGGTCCGCCGTGATCGCTGGTGACGAGGTCCGCCGTGGCGCAGCACACTGGACCCATGGACGAACGCATCGAGGTCGACCGCATCGTCGACGCAGACCCCGCCGAGATCTTCGCGCTGCTGTGCGATCCGCAGGGTCACGTGGCCATCGACGCATCCGGCATGCTGCAGGACGCCGACGGCCAGATCGTCTCGACGGCCGGCGACACCTTCGTGGTGCACATGGACCGCGAGGCGTTGAACGACATCCCCGACTACGGCCGGTACGACGTGGTCGTCACGATCGAGGAGCTCGAGCAGGACCGGCTGATCACCTGGTCCATCCTCGGCCGGGTCAGGCCCGGCATGGGGCACCGCTACGGATACCGCCTGCAGCCACACGCCGGCGGCACCCGCGTGACGTCGATCTACGACTGGTCGCACGCCACCGAGGAGTGGAAGGACTCCGGAGTCTTCCCGGTGGTCTCGGAGACCCAGCTGCGCGGCACCCTGGGCATCCTCGATCGCACCGTGCGTCGTGGGTACATCCACTCGTGAGGCTCGAGCATGCGCCCGGACGGCCCGTTGACGTCATCGGCGACGGCCCGACGGTGCTGCTGTGGCACGGCCGGGGACCGAACGATCGCTCCACTCTCGCGCCTCTCGCGAAGGAGATCGCCTCACGAGGTCGTCGCGTCGTCGTGCCCGACTGGGACTCCACCACCGACGATCTCGGCCGTGCCGATCTCTTCACGTCCTTGCGGTTCGCGCGGGAGTCCGCCCACGAGGATCCCGACCAGATGACGATCGTGGGATGGTCGCTCGGCGGCATCGCGGCCGCGAGCCTGACCCTTCAACAACGCCGTCTCGACATCGGCTTCAGCCGGACGGTGTGCGTCGCCGCTGCACCATTCCCGCGCATCGATCCGATCAGCCACGAGATGCTCGGCCTGCCCGCGCCGCCGAACCATCGAGACACGATCGTCGCGTTCGTGCACGGGCTGCGTGACGACCTGATGAACACCGACGCCGCCAGGGAGACGCAACGCCAGTGGTCGACCGCCGGATGGCCGGCGTCACTGACCGAGATCGACGCCGACCACCTGTCGATCGTGACCGACCACGTGCGGGCCGTGGCCGACGTCGTCGTCGGCGCCGCCTGATCGTTGGTGCGACCATGACTCCCGTGACCCGCACCCATGCCGATCGCTGCCCGGGGGTGCTGCGCCCGTGGATCGCCGACGACGGCGCGATCGTGCGCCTGCGCCTGGTGGGTGGGGTCCTGCCGACGACGGCGCTACGAGCGGTGGCCGACATCGCCGAGCAGTTCGCCGACGGCACGATCCTGCTGACCAAGCGCACCAACCTGCAGCTGCGCGGCATCGCTCACGACGAAGGAACGGTGCCGGACGCGCTCGTCGAGGCGGTCACGGCGAGTGGACTGCTGCCGAGCCGCACGCACGAGCTGATCCGCAACATCATGATGTCTCCCCTGACGGGTCGTTCCGGTGGTCGGATCGATCTGCGGCCGGTGGCCCACGAGCTGGACCGGCTCCTGTGCGCCGAGCCCGATCTCGCCGGGCTCGCCGGTCGATTCCTGTTCGTGCTCGACGACGGGCGCGGCGACGTCGGCGGCCGCCCACTCGACCTGGGCCTCATGGCCGTCGACGACAGCCACGTGCAGCTTCGGGTGGGGGCCTCCTGGGGCCCGGTCATCGAGCTGAGTGCCGCTGCCGAGACGCTGGTCGCCTACGCCGGGCACTTCCTCGCCGCAGCTGCGGACACCGCGACCGAGGACGCCACCAGCCCAGACCACACGGCCCCAGACCACACCGCCCCGTGGCATGTCGATGAGCTTCCCGGCGGGGGCAGCTCCCTGATCGGCGCCCACTTCGCGCGGGACGCGCGGACCCAGGTCGTCTCCCTCCCGGTGCCGCACGGCATCATCGAGACCGACGACGGCCGGCGCATCGAGCACCTCGCGGTGCCCGGTGGCGTGCTCGACCGGGCCCTCGTCGACCAGGTGCTGGGGCGCGCCGGCACCGAGGTGGTCGTCACCCCGTGGCGCAGCCTCCTCATTCCCGACCCGGCCCTCGACCTGGAAGGTCCCGCATGACCTTGGAACGGCCCACGCGGCACTTCGACTACGTCGACAGCGGCTCGAGCATCTACGACGACTCGTTCGCGACGATCCGCGCCGAGGCCGATCTGTCCGGCCTTCCGGCCGACGCCGAGAAGGTCGCGGTCCGCATGGTGCACGCCTGCGGCCAGGTCGACCTGACCCGTGATCTCGCGATCCACGACCACCTGGTCACCGCGGCTCGCGGCGCGCTGCAGGCCGGCGCGCCGATCATCACCGACGCCACCATGGTCGCCACCGGTGTCACGCGTGCGCGGCTGCCCCAGGACAACGAGGTGCTGTGCTTCCTGCGTGACGAACGGGTTCCCGGCCTCGCGGCAGCATGGAGCACGACCCGTTCGGCCGCGGCCGTCTCGTTGTGGACCGATCGTCTCGAAGGAGCCGTCGTCGCCTTCGGCAACGCCCCGACTGCGCTGTTCCACCTGCTGGAGATGCTGCTCGACGGCGCACCCCGACCTGCCGCCATCATCGGCACGCCGGTCGGCTTCATCGGCGCCGCTGAGTCCAAGCAGGCGCTGGAGGAGTTCTCGCTGGACATCCCCTTCCTGACCGTCCACGGCCGGCGTGGGGGCTCAGCGATGGCCGCGTCCGCGCTCAACGCGCTGGCCCAGGAAAAAGAATGAGCAGCGAAGGGGTGAGCCGCGAAGGGGTGAGCCGCGGATCGGAGCGTTCGGATGCTGGCAGTCTCTATGGCGTCGGCATCGGGCCGGGCGACCCAGAGCTGATCACCCTGAAGGCCGCACGGCTGATCGGCGCCGCCGATGTCATCGCGTACCACCAGGGCGTCAGCAAGCAGTCCAATGCGCGGCGCATCGCCGCCGGCCTGTTTCCCGCCGGTGTCATCGAGGAGGTGCTGCAGTACCCGGTCACGACCGGCCGCACCGACCACCCCGGCGGGTACGCGGGCGCCATGGCCGACTTCTACGCCG
>JBBSRN010000229.1:0-3685 GCA_038242985.1 Propionibacteriales bacterium
ACCGCGAGCGGTGGGCCGTTCCGCGGGCGCACACGCGAGCAGCTCGTCGATGTCACGCCGGAGCAGGCCGCGGCCCACCCGACGTGGGACATGGGACCGGTCATCACGATCAACTCGGCCACCCTGGTCAACAAGGGGCTGGAGGTCATCGAGGCGAATCTGCTGTTCGACATCGGATTCGATCGCATCGACGTCGTGGTGCACCCGTCCTCGATCGTGCACTCGATGGTGGAGTTCACCGACGGCGCCACGATGGTGCAGGCCTCCCCGCCGGACATGAAGCTGCCGATCGCGCTCGGCCTGGCGTGGCCCGACCGGGTGCCCGGTGCCGCCGCGGGCTGCGACTGGTCCTACCCCGCGACGTGGGAGTTCTTCCCGCTCGACGAGGAGGCCTTCCCGGCCGTGTCGCTGGCGCGTCGCGCCGGGGAGTACGGACGCACCGGACCGGCGGTCTTCAACGCCGCCAACGAAGTCTGCGTCGATGCCTTCATGGCAGGTGATTTGGGGTTCCTCGGCATCGTTGACACCGTGGCGGCCGTGTTCGAGGAACATCTGGCCGATCCTGTGTGGTTCACCGACTCGGTCACGCTCGACAGCGTGCTCGGCGCCGACCGCTGGGCGCGCGAGCGTGCAGCACAACTGGTAGGAGAGGGTAGATGAACGCGCTCATCTACGCGCTCGGCGTGCTGTTCTTCGTGGTCGGCATCGCGGTCTCGATCGGCCTGCACGAGCTCGGGCACATGTACCCGGCCAAGAAGTTCGGCGTGAAGGTCACCCAGTTCTTCGTCGGCTTCGGCAACACGATCTGGTCGGTCAAGCGCGGCGAGACCGAGTACGGCATCAAGTCGATCCCGCTCGGCGGGTACGTGAAGCTGGTCGGCATGCTGCCGCCGGCCAGGGACACCGATCCGCACGAGGTCCGCGACAGCAACACCGGCCTGTTCACCCAGCTGGCCACCGACGCCCGCAACGCCGAGTACGACACCGTCACCGACGCGGACATGCCTCGACTCTTCTACCGGCTTCCGTGGTGGAAGAAGGTCATCGTCATGTCCGGCGGCCCGATGATGAACGTCGTCATCGCGGTGGTCCTGTTCGGCATCGTCATCATGGGATTCGGTGCGCTGCAACCCACCACCACGGTCCAGGCCGTCTCCGACTGTGCGATCAGCGACGCCGAGCAGGGGCGCACCTGCACCGCCGCCGATCCCGAGACCCCGGCTCGCATCGCGAACCTGCAGCCCGGCGACGTCCTCACATCCTTCGCGGGTCGCACGGTCGACTCCTGGGACGAGCTCAGCCGCGCCATCCGCACCAACGGCAGCGAGACGGCCGAGCTCGGGTACGTCCGTGACGGGGTGGCCGAGCAGGTGACGATCCGTCCGTCGGTCATCGCGCGCGCTGATCTGGACGATCCGAGCAAGACCGTCGAGGTCGGCTTCCTCGGCGTGCAGCCCACCACCCAGAACCAGCGCGGCACCCCGCTCGACGTGCTCTCCACCGTCGGCCAGTACGGCCAGGAGACCGCGTCGGCCATCGTGCACCTGCCGCCGCGCATGGTCGACGTGACCAAGGCGGCCTTCGGGGCCGAGCGCGACCCTGCCGGCCCCATCGGAGTCGTCGGAGCCAGCCGCATCTCCGGTGAGCTCGTCACCTACGACGACCCGTCGTGGTCCGAGCGCGGATCACGGGTGCTGTCGTTGCTGGCCGGACTGAACCTGTTCCTCGCCCTGTTCAACCTGATCCCGCTGCTGCCCTTCGACGGTGGCCACATCGCCGGGGCGATCTGGGAGGCGTTGCGTCGCGCGTTCGCCCGCGTGCGCGGTCGCCCCGATCCGGGCTTCGTCGACGTCGCCAAGGCACTGCCCGTGGCGTACGGCGTGGGTATGGTCCTTATCCTGATGAGTGTGATCCTCGTGTACGTAGACATCGTGAATCCGGTGAAGCTGTCATGACCGTTCCCGTATCGCTCGGCATGCCCGAAGCGCCGCCGCCCGTGCTCGCCCCGCGTCGCAAGACGCGCAAGATCAAGGTCGGCTCGGTCGACGTCGGCGGTGACGCGCCCGTCTCGGTGCAGTCCATGACCACGACGCTCACCTCCGACGTCAACAGCACGTTGCAGCAGATCGCCGAGCTCACGGCCGCCGGCTGCGACATCGTGCGCGTGGCGTGTCCCAGCCAGGACGATGCCGACGCGTTGGCGCAGATCGCCGCGCACTCGAACCTCCCGGTCATCGCCGACATCCACTTCCAGCCCAAGTACGTGTTCGCGGCCATCGACGCCGGTTGTGCGGCGGTGCGCGTCAACCCCGGCAACATCCGCAAGTTCGACGACCAGGTCGGCGCCATCGCCAAGGCCGCCAAGGACGCCGGCACCTCGATCCGCATCGGCGTCAACGCCGGCTCGCTGGACAAGCGCATCATGGACAAGTACGGCAAGGCCACGCCGGAGGCGCTGGTGGAGTCTGCGGTCTGGGAGGCCTCATTGTTCGAGGAGCACGACTTCCACGACTTCAAGATCTCGGTCAAGCACAACGACCCGGTCATCATGGTCCAGGCCTACGAGTTGCTGTCCGAGCGCGGCGACTGGCCGCTGCACCTCGGCGTCACCGAGGCCGGCCCCGCCTTCCAGGGCACCATCAAGAGCGCCACGGCCTTCGGCGCGCTGCTGAGCCAGGGCATCGGCGACACCATCCGTGTCTCGCTGTCGGCACCTCCGGTCGAGGAGGTGAAGGTCGGCATCCAGATCCTGCAGTCGCTTAACCTGCGTCCTCGCAAGCTCGAGATCGTGTCCTGCCCGTCGTGCGGACGCGCCCAGGTCGACGTGTACACCCTGGCTGAGCAGGTCACAGCCGGCCTCGAAGGACTCGAGGTGCCGCTGCGCGTCGCGGTCATGGGCTGCGTCGTGAATGGACCGGGCGAGGCCCGCGAAGCCGATCTCGGCGTGGCGTCCGGCAACGGGAAGGGTCAGATCTTCGTCAAGGGCGAGGTCATCAAGACGGTCCCGGAGAAGGACATCGTCGAGACGCTGATCGAGGAGGCCATGCGCATCGCCGAGACGATGGAACCGGTCGAGGGCGGCGCTGCGTCGGTCAGCATCAGCTGAACGCAGGTGGCATCTCGTCGATGCTCGCGCTGCCGCGGTTCGGTGCGGTCGGTGTGGGCGAGGGCGCCGAAGACCTCCTGCTTCTTCGGCCTGAACGTGCCTGCCTCTTCGCCGACGGCGCCTTCATCGTCGGCGGATCCGGCGTGTCACGACGAGCCAGTAGGCGCTGTCTCACACCGTGACGCGGCAGATGATCCTCGTGGTCGTACGCTGGACCCACGTTGCGGCAGGAAGGTGATCCCGGTGCTGCAGACCTCCTCGTCCGTCCGAGCGCTCGGGCCCGACGATCTGCCGGACGTCCTCACGTTGATCCGTCGCGATCCGCTGATCAACCTCTTCGTCCGCTCGCGTGTCGACGCGACCCGGCTGAACCGCCGCTGGTTCGGGGGACAGGTCCTCGGCTACTTCGAACGGGGTTCGATGGTCTCGGCCTGCCACGCCGGCGCGAACATCGTGCCGGTCGAAGCCACCGAGAGCGCCGTCGCGGCCTTCGCCGAGCGGCTCCTGGTGGACCGGTCGCGACCCTCCTCGATCGTCGGACCCCAGGCCCCGGTCCTCGACCTGTGGGATCGGGTCTCC
>JBBSRN010000230.1:0-3684 GCA_038242985.1 Propionibacteriales bacterium
TCAACTAGAACGTGTGTTCGATACTACTCTCCTTCGGCCCCACCTACAAGAGTTATCCACCGCCATTCCAACTGAATCACTTACCAGATGGGTCCGACATCGACCCGTGTGCTCAGCGATCGACGCGGCGGATGAGGCCTTCCTGGGCCACGGTCGCGACGAGCGTGCCGTCGGCGGAGAACACCCGGGCCATGGCGAGTCCCCGCGCACCTGAAGCAGAGGGCGACGTCTGGTCGTACAGCAGCCACTGGTCGGCGGCGATCGGGCGGTGGAACCAGATCGTGTGGTCCAACGAGGCCGGCTGGACCCTCGGTGAGCCGATGACGACGCCGTGCGGCACCAGGCTCGCACCGAGCAGGCTGAGATCGCTGATGTAGGTGAAGGCCGCATTGTGCACCCGGCGCGATTTCGGCAAGATGCCGTCGGCGCGGAACCACAGACGCTGCACCGCCGGGACGAGTCGACGCTGCGGATCGTCCTCGGCGCGGTTGTCGCCCACGTAGCGGACGTCGAACGAGGACCACTCCCGCTTCCAGCGCTCGGCCGAGGAGTCGCTGAACGTCGCGATGAGCTCGTCCATCGACATGGACTCCTCCGGCGACGGAACGTCCGGCATGACGTCCTGGTGGTCCCAGCCCGGTTCCTCGACCTGGAACGAGGCGGTCATGTAGAAGATGATCTCCCCGTGCTGGCGGGCGGCGACGCGACGTGTCGTGAACGACCGGCCGTCGCGGACGTTCTCGACGTCGTACACGATCGGGATGCTCGGATCGCCGCCGAGGATGAAGTACAGATGCAGCGAGTGCACGTACCGGTCCTCGGGCACGGTGTGCTGAGCGGCCATCAGCGCCTGCGATGCCACCTGCCCGCCGAACACCCGCACGAGATCACTCTCGGCGGGTTGCGAACCGCGGAACAGGCCCTCCTCGAGCTTCTCCAGATCGAGCAGGCGGACGACTTCTTCCAGTGAGGCAGGCACGCTGAGCAGCCTACTGGTCGTCCTTGCCCTCCTGGCGGGCGAGGAACTTCTCGAACTGGTCGGCGAGCTCGTCGCCACTGGGCAGCTCGTCGTCGTCGGCCAGCAGTGACTGTGCTGCGCCGCGCGTGAACGCGTCGTACTGCTCCTCCAGGCCCTCGAGCAGGCCTTCGCCGCCCTGGTCGTGGATCTGCTGCTCGATCTCGGCGCGGGTCGCCTCCTGGCGGGTCCGCAGGCGAGCGTCGTCGATCACCAGCCCGGTGCGGTCGGTCAGGGCACCCAGCAGCGCGATGGCGGCATCCGGGTAGTCGATCTGCGCCAGGTAGTGCGGCACGTGCACGACGTAGCCAGCAGCGTCGTGGCCCCACTGGCCGAGGCGCAGCTCGAGCAGCGACTGCGCCGACGACGGCACGGTCACCTCGGCCGACCACAGGTTCTTGCGATCCACCAGCTCGGGTCGGGTGCCGTGCGCGGTGATCATCGGCGGCCGGGTGTGGGGCACTCCCATCGGCACGGCACCGAGGCCGAGCGACAGGGACACGCCGAGATCTTCGATGACCTCGTGGGTCTCGGCGATGAACCGCTCCCACATGAAGTCCGGCTCGGGACCGGACAGCAGCAGGTACGGGGTGCCGACCGCATCACGTTCGCGGACGATCTGCAGGCGCGGCTCGTCATAGTCCGCGTAACGGTCCGCGCTGAAGTTGACGGTCGGTCGGCGTGCCCGGTAGTCGAACATCGCGTCGATGTCGTAGGCGTGGACGATCTCGCCCTCGCCCGTGCTCAGCTGCGAGGCCGCGAGGCTGGCCGCCGAGCCGGCACCGAGGAAACCGTCGAGGGCGTGGATCAGCACCGGTCGGTCAGGTGAGCCTGACGGCCGGGGAGCATGGCGTTTGCCGAGGAACTTCATCATCGATCACAACCTCTCGAGGGCGGTACCTATTCCGGTGCCTGTCCCGGGACCTGTTCCGGGTACGTGCTGCGTGGTCAGAGGGCGGCAACAGTCCGTGCCGCGATCGCCTCCGGGGTCAGGCCGAGCCGGGTCAGGATGACGTCCCGCTTGGCGTGGTCGAGGAACTCCTGCTCCACCCCGTGCACCTGCACGGGAGTGTCGACACCTGCAGTGCGCAGCGCCTGGGTGATGGCCGACCCGACCCCGCCGTGGACGCCGTTGTCCTCCAGGGTGACCACCAGGCTGTGCTCGCGCGCGAGGTCGACCAGCGCAGGGTCGACCGGCTTGACCCACCGCGGGTCGACCACGGTGACACCGTGCCCGGCGGCCCGAACGATCTCGGCGGTGTCGCATCCCAGGCGCGCGAACGCACCGACTGCCACCAGCAGGACGTCGGACGTGTCGTCGCGAGACAGCACATCCACTCCCCCGATCCGGTCGATGGCGTCGAGGTCCACCGACACCGGGCCCTTGGGGAAGCGCACCACGCTCGGCGCGTCGTCGATGGCCACGGCCTCGCGCAGCAGCTCGCGCAGGCGGGTGCCGTCCCGGGGGGCGGCCAGGTGAAGACGCGGCACGATCTGCAGCAGGGACATGTCCCACATGCCGTTGTGGCTGGCGCCGTCGTCGCCGGTGACGCCGGCGCGGTCGAGCAC
This sequence comes from Propionibacteriales bacterium, assembly GCA_038242985.1. GTDB lineage: Bacteria > Actinomycetota > Actinomycetes > Propionibacteriales > Nocardioidaceae > Aeromicrobium. The sequence continues at coordinate 2,585 of JBBSRN010000230.1, forward strand.
GAAGGTGATCCCGCAGTGGTGCAGCGCGGCGTCGAGCAGCACCTGGTCGAACGCACGGTTGATGAAGGTGGCGTAGAGCGCCACCACCGGGTGCAGTCCGCCCAGGGCCATGCCTGCGGCGCTCGTGACGGCGTGCTGCTCGGCGATCCCGACGTCGAACACCCGGTCGGGGAACTTGTCGGCGAAGGCGTCCAGGCCGACCGGGTAGAGCATGGCGGCGGTGATGCCGACCACGTCGGAGCGCGCATCGGCGATGCGCACGATCTCGTCGCGGAACACCGACGTCCAGCCGGCCGGAGCCACGCTGATCGCATCACCGGTCTCCGGATCGAACGGCACCGACTGGTGCATCTGGTCGTTCTCGTTCGCCACGGCGATGTCGTAGCCGTGGCCCTTCGTGGTGATGACGTGCACGAGGACCGGACCGCCGAAGCGCTCGGCCTGGCGGAGCGCGTGCTCGAGCGCGACCCGGTCGTGCCCGTCGACCGGCCCGATGTACTTCAGGCCGAGGTCCTCGAACATGCCCTGCGGGGCGAGCACGTCCTTGATGCCCTTCTTGATCGCGTGCAGGGCGTCGTACGCCGTGGGTCCCATTCGACCGGAGCGGTTGAGTCGCTCGCGGATGGCACTCAGCGTGGGCTCGTAGCGGGGGCTGGTGCGGATCTCGGTGAGCCGGTTCGCGAGAGCGCCGACCGTGGGTGTGTACGAACGACCGTTGTCGTTGACGATGACGACCAGGCGCCGGTCGTGGTCGGCGGCGATGTTGTTGAGCGCCTCCCAGGCCATGCCACCGGTCATGGCGCCGTCGCCGATGACCGCCACCACGTGGTCGTCCTTGCCGAGCAGCTGGTTGGCCTTCGCCATCCCGTCGGCGTAGGACAGGCTCGTGGAGGCGTGCGAGTTCTCGACCCAGTCGTGCGCTGACTCAGCGCGGCTGGGATATCCGGACAGCCCGCCCTCGGTGCGCAGGGCCGCGAACTGGCCGGCTCGACCGGTGAGCATCTTGTGCACGTACGCCTGGTGGCCGGTGTCCCAGACGATCTTGTCGTCCGGGGACTCGAAGACCCGGTGGATCGCGATGCCCAGCTCGACCACGCCCA
>JBBSRN010000231.1:0-3671 GCA_038242985.1 Propionibacteriales bacterium
GGCGGCACGGTGCGGCTGCCACGCATCATCGGGCAGGGACGGGCACTGGACCTCATCCTCACCGGCCGCCCGGTCGGCGCGCACGAGGCGCTGCAGATGGGTCTGGCGAATCGGGTCGTGCCAGCAGGAGAGTCGCTGACCGCAGCCCACCGGTTGGCCGACCAGATCGCTGCGTTCCCGAACCGGTGCATGCTCACCGATCGACGATCGGTGTACGCGCAAGCCGACCTCGGACTGGTCGACGCCCTGCGCGAGGAAGGTGCCGGCGGCGTGCCGGTCGTGTTCGCCGAGGGCGCTGCTGGCGCAGAGCGGTTCGTCGAGGGCGCCGGTCGTCATGGCACGTTCTAGAGGTGACGATGGTTGGAAGCTGCGCGGTCCTGCTGGGTCGAATTGGAGACCGGTGCGCTGGTCTGGCAGAATGTGGACTTGCGTCCGCACGCACCAGGACCCTCTCATCCTCGGTGTTCGCGGCTCATCGATCTCGCCAAGCGTGTCCCCACGCGTCGCGGCAGGTCACCACTGATCACACAAGGAGACACCACACTCGTGGCAGTCAAGATTCGCCTGAAGCGCATGGGCAAGATTCGCACGCCGTTCTACCGCATCGTCATCGCCGACTCGCGCACCAAGCGCGACGGTCGGGTGATCGAGGAGATCGGCACGTACAACCCGAAGGCCGATCCGTCGATCATCACCGTCGATGGTGAGCGGGCCCAGTACTGGCTCGGCGTCGGCGCCCAGCCCACCGAGGCTGTCGCAGCCCTGCTGAAGATCACCGGCGACATCGGCGGCACGTCCACGCTGAAGTTCGCCGAGGAGAAGCGCAGCAAGGAAGACGTCTTCCAGGACGCGCTGAAGCAGATGCACAGCGAGTCCAAGGTCGACGCGACGACCAAGAAGGCTGCGGCCAAGAAGGCCGAGGATTCCAAGGCCGCTGACAAGCCCGCCACGGAGTCCAAGCCCGCCAAGGACAAGGCTGCTGACAAGCCTGCCGAGGACAAGGCTGCTGACAAGGACAAGGCTGCTGACAAGCCTGCCGAGGACAAGCCTGCCGAGGACAAGGCTGCTGACAAGCCTGCCGAGGACAAGGCTGCTGACAAGCCTGCCGAGGACAAGGCTGCCGAGACCGAGGCTCCCAAGGCCGAGGCCTGATCATGGCCGCACCCATCCACGAGGTCATCGAGCATCTCGTCAGCGGCATCGTCGACACACCTGACGATGTCGAGGTGCGGGCCAAGCAGACCCGTGGCGGCGAGCTCTTTGAGGTCCGGGTCAACCCGGACGATCTCGGCAAGGTCATCGGCCGACAGGGCCGCACGGCCACCGCCATCCGCAAGGTCGCAGGTGCCATCGCCGGAAGCGGCGGTGCGCGCATCGACTTCGTGGACGTCGACCGCCGCCGCTGACCCGTGCTGGTCGTCTCGTGCTCGTCGTAGTGGGCCGCATCACCCGGGCCCATGGCCTGCGTGGTGAGGTCGGCGTGGACGTGCGAACCGACGAGCCCGAACGGCGTTTCGCCGTCGGCTCGTCGGTCGTCTGCGGATCGCGCACCCTCACCGTGGCGGCAGCGCGCCGACATTCTGGCAAGCTGTTGGTCTCGTTCGCCGGGATCGTTGATCGCACGGCCGCCGAGGCCCTGCACGGGATCACGATCGAGGCCGAGATCGACCCCACCGAGGTTCCGGACGAGCCAGATGAGTTCTACGACCACCAGCTGGTCGGTCTTCAGGTAAGGCGCGCTGGCCCCGACGGCACGGTCGTCGGAACGGTCGCCGCCGTGCTCCACCTGCCGGACCAGGACACCCTCGTCATCGACACCGTCGTGGACACCGGCTCGTCCACTGCACCTCGCGAGGTGCTGGTGCCGTTCGTCACCGACCTCGTGCCCGTCATCGACGTGCTGGGCGGTTTCGTGACGGTCACCGACATGCCCGGGCTGCTCGATCCGCAGCAGGCCGTCGTCGCCGAGCAGCCCGGTGCGGATCAGCGGTGAGGATCGATGTCGTCTCGATCTTCCCTGCCTATCTCGACGCGCTGGGCCTCTCCCTGCCGGGGAGGGCTCGCGAGACGGGTCTGATCGAGCTCGCAGTCCATGATCTGCGCGACTTCACCCACGACCGGCACCGCAGTGTCGACGACACCCCCTACGGCGGTGGGGCCGGCATGGTCATGAAGCCCGAGCCCTGGGGTGAGGCCCTCGACACGATCGCCGGACCCGACACGGTGGTCCTGGTGCCCACGCCGTCGGGCGCACCGTTCACGCAGCGTGACGCCGAACGACTTGCGACCGAGCAGCACCTGCTGTTCGCCTGCGGCCGCTACGAGGGCATCGACCAGAGGGTCGTCGACCATGCGTCCGTGCATCACCGGGTCGAGGAGATCTCCCTGGGCAACTTCGTGCTCAACGGGGGAGAGGTGGCCGCTCTGGCCATCATCGAGGCCGTCGTGCGGTTGTTGCCGGGCTTCATGGGCAACCCCGATTCCCTGGCCGAGGAGTCGCACGGGGACGACGGACTGCTGGAGTACCCGGTGTTCACCAAACCGGCGTCGTGGCGGGGCATCGAGGTGCCCGAGGTGCTCCTCTCGGGCAACCACGGCGCCATCGCCGCCTGGCGACGTGAGCAGGCGCTCGAGCGCACGCGACACCGCCGTGTCACCGCCTCGCCGCCGCCGGCAGACTGACCTTCGTACCGATTTCAGGCTGGCGGGTGCCCTGTGGCAAACTAGGGCGTCGGCGCCGACGTCTCTGCCACAGGGGCGACGTCGAGTGACGCCGACATTCTCGATTCATCACCAGCATCCGTCGGTGACCTGTGGCGCCAGCGAGGAGCCCATCATGACCAACATCATCGATCAGGTCGCGGCAGCATCGCTGCGCACCGATCTCCCCCACTTCCGCGCCGGCGACACGCTGGACGTGCACGTCAAGGTCATCGAGGGCTCGCGCTCGCGCGTGCAGGTGTTCAAAGGCGTCTGCATCAAGGTGCAGGGCTCCGGTGTCGGCCGCACGTTCACCGTCCGCAAGGTCAGCTTCGGCGTCGGTGTCGAGCGCACGTTCCCGCTGCACACCCCGGTCATCGACAAGATCGACGTCGTCACCCGCGGTGACGTCCGGCGCGCCAAGCTCTACTACCTGCGCAGCCTGCGTGGCAAGGCCGCGAAGATCAAGGAAAAGCGCGACGTCTGAGCGCGTCTCCTCCTCCTTCACCGGTTAGGCTCGAGCGTGTGACTCAACATCGCGGGGCTGGCTCCCAGAAGCGTCAGCTGCCGGTGTGGCAGGAGTCGATTCTGCTGATCGTCACCGCCATGGTGATGGCGATCGTGGTCAAGACGTTCTTCCTGCAGGCCTTCTACATTCCATCGGAGTCGATGGAGCCGACCATGCGCCCCGACGACAAGATCCTGGTGCAGAAGGTCTCGTACTGGGCCGGCGACGTGCATCGCGGCGACATCGTGGTGTTCGACGACCCGGGCGGTTGGCTCGACGCCGCAGACTCCCGGCGAGCCACCAACGTGGTGCAGAAGGGCCTGGAGACGGTGGGGTTGTTCCCCACCGGCGGGCACCTCATCAAGCGGGTCGTCGGGGTGGGGGGCGATGCCGTCCAGTGCTGTGACAAGGCCGGCAAGATCACCGTGAACGGTACGGCGCTGGACGAGCCGTACCTGCTCGA
>JBBSRN010000232.1:0-3668 GCA_038242985.1 Propionibacteriales bacterium
CCCGGGGTGCGGCGGGCGCGCAGGGCTACCTCGACCTGTTCGCGGGCCTGGGCTGGAGCGTCGACGCGTGGCAGACCGAGTACCTGCACGTGCTTCCTGGCGAGGACCCCGTCTTCGAGTGGATCTCCGGCACCGGTGCCCGGCCAGTCCTGCAGGCGCTGCCCGAACCGCTGCGCGAGCAGTTCGTCGAGCAGTACAAGGACGCGTTGCGCCAGGCTTACCCACGAGGTGCCCACGGCACCGTTCTTCCGTTCACGCGGGTCTTCTGTGTCGCGGTCAGGCCGGACGACTCCTGATCACGAGCGGACCAACGGCGCATCGGACGAGGCGAGGAACTCAGAGACCAGCGGCCCCAGCGTCGCCGCCTGGGTGATCAGTCCGAGGTGCCCGTCGTCGAAGACGTGCAGGGTCGCGTGGGGGAGCAGCGCCTTCATGATGCGGGCGTTGGCGAGAGGGATGATCGGATCGTCGTTGCCGGCCAGCAGCAGGACCGGCTGGCGGATGAAGGGCAGGGCCGGCAGGCTCGTCCAGCCGACGCCGGCGAGCAGCTGGAACAGGTAGCCGCGCCGGGACCCGACCCGCGCATGGCCGTGCAGGACCCCGCGCACGAGATCAGGCTGGTCGCGCAGCGTGCCGCCGTAGAGATCGGCGGCGATGGAGGCCGCGTACACCGGATCGCGCCAGCGGCGCGGAGTGATCATCTTGTGCAGGACGCGCGGGCTGCCCGGCACCATGATCGATCCGGTGCCGGTGCTGACCAGCACGACCCGGCGGCATCGGCGCGGATTCTGGAAGGCGAGCTGTTGGGCGAGGCCGCCGCCCCACGAGATGCCCAGCACGTCGAACTCCTCGTACCCGAGGCGGTCGAGCATGCCGGTCACCCAGTGCGCCAGCAGGGCGAAGTTGTAGGGGTGCCGGGGAGCGGTCGATCCGCCCACCCCGGGGACATCGAACCGGATGACGTCGATGGCGGGGTCCACCTCGTCGACGAACGGGGCGAGCAGGTCCAGGCTGGCGCCGATGCCGTTGCACATCAGGAGCGGGACGCCGGAGCCGTCGCCTCGCCGGATCGCCACCCGGATCAGGTTGCCGTTGACGTCGACGGTCTGGAACTGCGAGGTCACCGAGACCCCTCTCTCACTTGTCGAAGACATAGGTGCCCGGCGCCGGTCCCAGCAGCTTCTGACCGGCCTCGCCCAGGTGCGTGGGGGCCGGGACGCGCGCGCCCGAACGGTCGGCGAGCCAGCTGGAGGCGTCGACCCACCAGCTCCCCTCGTGGGTCTCGGCCTGGTCCAACCACTGCTGGGGGTCGGCCGGGTTCGTCTTGTTCGTGCGGAACGACGCCTTCGGGTTCCCCGGCGGGTTGACCAGCGCGGCGATGTGCCCGCTGGTGGACAGCACGAAGCGCGACTCGCCGCCCAGCATCTGGGTGGTGTGGTAGCAGTTCGCCCACGGGGTGATGTGGTCGGCGATGCCGCCCACGATGTATGCGTCCAGGTCCACCTCGGCCAGGTCGACCGGCACGTCGAGGATCTTGAGCTCGCCGGGAGTCCGCAGCGGACTGTTGAGGGACAGGTCCAGGAAGTCCGCGTGGAGGCCCGCCGTCATCCGCGTGGTGTCTGAGTTCCAGAACAGGATGTCGAATGCCGGGGGTCGTTTGCCGCAGAGATAGTTGTTGACCCAGTAGTTCCACACCAGGTCGCCGGGTCGCAGCCACGCGAACACCTCGGCCAGCGCCCGACCGTCCAGATAGCCCTGACGCTGTGACATCAGCTTCGCGGCGGCGATGAGCGCAGGCGACTCCAGCGCCTCGACCGTGCCCGGATGCTGGTTGTCGATCACGGTGACGGCCAGCAGCAGGGCCTTCACCCGGTGCAGCTGATCGGTGGCGGCCATGTAGGCGGCGGTGATGCTCGCCATGATGCCGCCGGAGCAGATCCCGCCGAGCAGCGTCTGCTCCGAGCCGGAGATGCGTTCGACGGCGCTGAGCGAATCGAGGATCGCGGTGACGTACGTGTCGAGGTTCCACTTCGCGTGGCGCACGTCGGGGTTGCGCCACGACATGACGAACACCTGCCGGCCCTGCTTGACGCTGTGCTCGACGAGGCTGCGATCGGGCGCGAGGTCGATGGCATAGAACTTGTTGATGGTCGGTGGCACCAGCAGGAGCGGGACCTCCCAGACCTCGTCGGTCTGCGGCGTGTACTGGATGAGCTCGAAGACGTCGTTGCGGAAGACCACCTCGCCGGGCGTGGCGGCGATGTTGCGGCCCAGCTCGAAGCTCGACGCATCGACCATCTCGGGGATGCGCGGAGCGACGGCCATGTCCTTGACGAACTGTGAGCCGCCGCGCAGCAGGCTGAGCCCGCCGGTGTCGATCACCGCCTTCGCCGAGGTCGGGTTGAGCAGCAGGAGGTTGCTCGGTGAGAGGGCTTCGACGACGTTGTCGACGAAGAACTGCACCCGCTTCTCGTCGCGGGGCTCCAGATCGGCGTCGGCGACCAGGTGCTGGACGGTGTCCGACCCGCTCAGGTACAGCTGGACCACGCGGCGCAGGAAGGGGTTCTCCTTCCAGGCATCGTCAGCGAACCGTCGGTCGCGCCGTTGCGGTTCGTAGTGCGACACCCCGGCCGCGATGCGACCGGCCTCGACCGCGAAGCTCCCCAGGCGGCGAGGCAGCGTTCGTGGCTGCCGGGCCAGCGCCCCGGCCCATCGTGCCGTCGAGCTGTCCGGGAGGAAGCGCCGCAGCGGGCCGGTTGCTGCCTGCACGAGCATGGAGTCGAGGGGAACGGCGTGGCTCGCCGATTCGTGGTCAGCGCTGTCGTGGTCCATCGGATCCCTTTCGCAGGCAGGATCATCAACTATGCAGCATCGCGACCGGATCCGTCCGCGCACTAGACTGGGCGGTCGATCCCCGGTTGGTCTGTCGGCAGGGCCCGCCTGACTTTGAATCAGGACTAGCGACGCAGGTTCGACTCCTGCCCGGGGAGCTCGGCTGGATGCATGATGGCGCCATGTACTTCATCGTGGTCAAGTTCAAGACCAAGCCTGAGTGGACCGACCGCTGGATGGACCTGGTCGCCGAGTTCACCGAGGCCACCCGCGCTGAACCCGGCAATCTGTGGTTCGACTGGTCGCGCAGCATCGAGGATCCGTCGGAGTTCGTGCTGGTCGAGGCGTTCACCGACGACGGTGCCGGCCCGCACGTCAACAGCGAGCACTTCACGAAGGCCACCGGCGAGATGGGACAGGCGCTGGTCAGCACCCCTCAGGTCGTCAGCCGTCAGGTCGACGGCGAAGGATGGGACGAGATGGGCGAGGTCTCCGTCTAGCAGGTCGTGACGCGGGTCACGTACGTTCGGGACATGGAGTCCCACGACATCGGTGAAACGACCACGGCGCTGCTCACAGACACCATCGGCGCGAACTTCGCCCGCACGGCGGCCGAGCACGCCAGCCGCGAGGCCCTCGTCGAGTCCGCCACGGGTCGGCGGTGGACGTACGCCGAGCTCGACCGCGACGTCGATGTGGTGGCTCGCGGCCTGCTCGCTGCGGGCCTGCAGACCGGCGACCGCGTCGGCATCTGGGCGCCGAACTGCGCGGAGTGGACCATCGCGCAGTACGCGACCGCCAAGATCGGCGTCATCTGCGTCAACGTCAACCCGGCC
>JBBSRN010000233.1:0-3611 GCA_038242985.1 Propionibacteriales bacterium
CCTAGGGTGCAGTCATGCGCTGCGCGATCGTGGTCAATCCCGCCTCGGGCAAGCGACGGGGGCGGCAGATCGGGGCGCAGGCCCACGAGCGCCTCGTCGCCGCCGGCCACCAGGCCCAGGTCATCCAGGGCGAGGACGCTGCTGAGGCCTGCATCGAGCTGCGCCGGGCGATCGCCCGCGGCATCGACACCGTCCTGGTCGTCGGCGGGGACGGCGCGGCCCATGCACTGCTGGACCAGCTGGCCGACGCGGACCTGACGCTCGGGCTGCTGCCGGCCGGCACCGGCAACGACCTGGCTCGTTCCCTCGGGATACCGGCGAAGGATCCCGACGCAGCGATCGACGTGGTCCTGCGCGGGAACACCCGACAGATCGACCTGGCCGCCGTCGGCACGGGTGACACCCGACAGGACGACGTCCTGGTGGCGACCGTCGTGGCGTCGGGATTCGACTCCAAGGTCAGCGAGCGCGCCCAGGCGATGCGCTGGCCCCGGGGCAACATGAGGTACAACATCGCCATCGCCGCCGAGCTGCGGGCCTTCGAGCCGCTGGAGTTCACCCTCACGCTCGACGACGGCGAGCTGCTGCACCGCCGGGCCATGCTGGTCGCCGTCGGCAACGGTCCGGCGTTCGGTGGTGGCCTCCGCATCTGCGAGGGGGCCCAGCTCGACGACGGACTGCTGGACGTCGCGATCATCAACCCGCTGAGCAAGCTCATGCTGCTGCGGGTCTTCCCCCGGCTCTACCGTGGCACCCACACCACGCTGCCGGAGTTCGAACGGCATCTGGTCCGCGAGGTGCGCCTCGAGTCTCCAGAGATCGTCGCGTACGGCGATGGCGAGCGCCTCGGACCGCTGCCGCGCACCGTGCGGGTCCGGCCGGGCGCTCTGCGGGTGCTCGTCCCCTGAGGCTCGTCCCATCAGGCTCGTCCCTCAGACCGAGGCAGCGCCCGTAGGCTGGGGTCATGAGCAGCCCCGCGGAGGCCTACGCCCGTTCGCGCGCGGATCGCGCCCATCCCCACCTGGCACAGTTCCGTGACCGTTACACCTTCAGCCTCGACGCCTTCCAGCTGCAGGCCTGCCGCGAGGTCGAGGACGGCCACGGCGTGCTGGTCGCCGCACCCACCGGGTCCGGCAAGACCATCGTCGGCGAGTTCGCCGTGCACCTTGCGCTCGCGACGGGCCGCAAGTGCTTCTACACCACCCCCATCAAGGCCCTGTCCAACCAGAAGTTCAACGATCTGGTCGCGATGCACGGTGCAGACAACGTCGGGCTGCTGACCGGCGACAACACGATCAACGGTGAAGCTCCCGTGGTGGTGATGACCACCGAGGTGCTGCGCAACATGCTGTACGCGGAGTCGCGCACGCTCGACCGGCTCGGCTACGTGGTGATGGACGAGGTGCACTATCTCGCCGACCGGATCCGCGGCGCCGTGTGGGAAGAGGTCATCATCCACCTGCCCGAGTCGGTCTCGGTCATCTCCTTGTCCGCGACGGTCTCCAACGCCGAGGAGTTCGGCGAATGGTTGACCACGGTGCGCGGCGACACCGTCACGATCGTGGAGGAACGACGGCCCGTCCCGCTGTACCAGCACGTGCTGGTGGGCCGGAAGATGTTCCCCCTGTTCGAAGGGGATTCAGAGAACGGGGAGCACCAGGTCAACCGGCAGCTCGAACGGATCTCTCGTGAGGACTGGCAGCTCTCCCGCATGCACCACGGCCGTGGTGGATCTGGAAGGGGAGGCACGGGCGGGAAGCGACCGCGCAGTCGGCATCGCGCGCCCAGCCGGGTCGACATCATCGAGCGCCTCGACGCCGAGGCGCTGCTGCCGGCCATCGTGTTCATCTTCAGTCGCGCAGGGTGCGCCGCGGCGGTGCAGCAGTGCCTCGACGCGCGCCTCAGCCTCACCACTGCCGAGGAACGCAGCGAGATCGAGCACCTCGTCGACGAGGCCTGCGCCCACCTGCCCGAGGAGGACCTGCACGTGCTGGGCTTCCACGACTTCCGGGAGGCGCTGGTGCGCGGCGTGGCCTCGCACCACGCGGGCATGCTGCCGACGTTCAAGGAGTGTGTGGAGGATCTGTTCAGCCGCGGCCTGATCAAGGCGATCTTCGCCACCGAGACGCTCGCGCTCGGCATCAACATGCCGGCACGTTCGGTGGTCATCGAGAAGCTCACCAAGTGGAACGGCGAGACCCACGCCAACGTCACCCCGGGGGAGTACACCCAGCTGACCGGCCGGGCCGGCCGCCGCGGTATCGACGTGGAGGGCCATGCCGTGGTGCTGTGGCAGGCCGGCCTCGATCCGCGACAGGTGGCCGGTCTCGCCTCCACCCGAACGTATCCGCTGAACTCCTCGTTCCAGCCGTCGTACAACATGGCGATCAACCTGGTCGGCCAGGTGGGTCGTGACGTCGCTCGTGACCTGCTGGAGCAGTCGTTCGCCCAGTTCCAGGCCGATCGCGGTGTGGTGGACATGGCCAGCCGCATCCGCAAGTCCGATGCTGCGCTCGCCGGGTACCGCGAGTCCGCCCAGTGCGACCGCGGCGACTTCATGGAGTATGCATCGCTTCGCCGCGAGATCAGCGATCTGGAGGCGGCCGGGGTCAAGAACCGCCGCTCGGAGGACCGCCGAGAAGCCGCTGCCTCGTTGCTGCGACTCAAGCGCGGCGACGTCATCCACGTGCCCGCCGGCAAGTGGGCCGGGCTCGCCGTGGTGGTCGATCCGGGCTCCACCGGCGATCGCGACGGTCCACGACCGCTGGTGCTCACGGCCAACCGCCACGCCCGTCGACTCGCCCTGATCGACTTCCCGACCGCGGTGCAGCCGCTGACCACGGTGCGGATCCCCAAGTCGTTCAACGCCCGCGACCCCCAGCAGCGCCGCGATCTCGCGTCGACCCTGCGCAACCGGGTCCCGCACGGCGACGCGCGTTCGCCCAAGCCCCACCGTGAGACCTCCACGCGCGTCGATCCACGGGTCGAGGAGCTGCGCTCCCGCCTGCGTGAGCACCCCTGCCACCAGTGTCCTGATCGCGAGGCGCACGCCCGGTGGGCCGAGCGCTACCTCAAGCTCGAGCGCGACACGCTGAACCAGCGCGGTCGCATCGAGCAGCGCACCAACACCGTGGCGCGGCAGTTCGACCGGGTCTGTCACGTCCTGGACACCCTCGGCTACCTCGACGGCGACATCGTCACGCCCGAGGGGGAGCGCCTCACCCGGCTGTACAGCGAGCTGGACCTGCTGGTGAGCGAATGCCTGCGCGAGGACATCTGGGCCGGTCTGGACCCCGCCGAGCTCGCCGCCGTGGCCAGCGGCCTGACCTACCAGGCGCGCCGCGACGACGCCGCCGCCTCACCCCGCCTGCCCACCGCGGCGGTCCGGCACGTGGCGGACTCGATGAGCCGGTTGTGCGCCGACCTCGAACGGCTCGAGCGGGAGAATCGACTGTCCTTCCTGCACCGGCCGGACTTCGGTTTCGCGCAGGCCGTGTGGGACTGGTGCAACGGCGCCACGCTCGACAGCGTGCTGGGGGACACCGAGCTCGCCGCGGGTGACTTCGTCCGGGCCATGAAGCAGCTGATCGACGTGGTCGCGCAGATCGCCG
>JBBSRN010000234.1:0-3508 GCA_038242985.1 Propionibacteriales bacterium
GCCGTGGCCCGTCACGGTGCTCGACGCGTTCCCCGCCGAGGGGTGGGCGGTGCTGCTGGACTCGGTGGCCGCCCTGCCCGGGGAGGACTGGGCCACGTGGAACGACCGCGCGGGACTCGCCCGTGCCGTCTCGTTGATCGAGTCGCAGCTGCGCGAGCCCGCGGACGAGCTCGAGCCGTGACCGGTACGGCGGTGATCACCATCGCCCATGGCCGTCACGACCACCTCGCGCTGCAGCGAGCAGGTCTGCGTGCCTCGACCCGGCCGGTCACCACGCACGTCGTCGTCGCGATGGACGATCCGGATCTGGGTGCGGGTGCTAGCTCTGCCCCACCGGTGCAGGTGGTCCACGTCGGGCGTGCCGGCGCGGCGCTGCCGCTGGCGCTGGCGCGCAACACCGGCGCGGCCGCCGCGATCGCTGGCGGTGCGGACCTGTTGATCTTCCTCGACGTCGACTGCGTGCCGGCTCCCGGACTGGTCGCGGCGTACGAGGCTGCGGCCGGGGCGGCAGGTCGCGATCTGCTGTGTGGACCCGTGGCGTACCTCCCGCCGCCCGGGCCCACGGGGTACGACCTGGGCCACCTCGATCAGCTGGCGGAGCCGCACCCGGACCGGCCGGCCCCGGCGCCCGGCGAGCTCGTCCGCGACGACGAGCACCATCACCTGTTCTGGTCGTTGTCCTTCGCCATCACCGCAGCGCAGTGGCAAGCGCTCGGTGGCTTCCACGAGGGTTACGTCGGGTACGGCGGAGAGGACACCGACTTCGCCTTCGTCGCTCGTGCGGCGGGCCGAGCGATCGTGTGGGTCGGTGGAGCGCGCGCCTTCCACCAGCACCACCGGGTCAGCTCGCCGCCCGTCGAGCACCTCGAGGACATCGTCCAGAATGCGACCCTGTTCCACCAGCGGTGGGGAGTGTGGCCCATGATCGGCTGGCTGACCGAGTTCGAGCAGCTCGGACTCATCCACTGGTCCGGCGACGTCCTCGACGTGACGGATCGTTCCGCATCGACCGAAGGGAGCCCCTCATGCCGTCACCGCGTCTGATCGACGTCGCCGTCCCGACCCGTCCGGAGGCGCTGGTGGTGGTGCTCCACGGAGGCGCGAGTCGTCCGGGCAGTCCGATGGTCAGCCCGACCCAGCTGTCGGTGGCGCGGATGGTCCCGATCGCGCACCGGTTGGCGCGCGTTGGCCGGCCTCGTATCGGCGTCGTCCGGCTGCTGAACTCGGTGCGGGGGTGGGACTCCCGTCGTACCCCGGTCGATGACGCCCACTGGGCCCTGGATCAGCTCGCAGAACGGTACGGCCCCCACGTTCCCATCGGTCTCGTCGGTCATTCCCTCGGCGGGCGGGCAGCGCTGCTGGCCTGCGAGCACCCCGGCGTCCGCAGCGTCGTGGCGCTCAATCCGTGGGTCTACGGCACCGACGGAGCGCTCGACGCATCGGGTCGTCACCTGCTGATCGTGCACGGGGACGCCGACCGTATCGCCGATCCGAGCCGGTCCGTGGCGGTGGCCGCAGACCTGCGCAACACGGCGCCCACCACCTACGTCAGTGTGCGCGGCGCCAAGCACGCGATGCTCCGGCGCCACGACGTGTTCTCGGGACTCGCGGCCGACTTCACCGCTGCGGTGCTCCTCGGCCGCGAGCCCTCGACGTCCGCGATCGCCCAGGCGATGGACGGCTGCGCGCGGATCGACGTCTGAGGGCGGTTCAGCGTTCGGGTTCGGCGTACAGGGCTCGTGCGGACAACCTGCCTGACAGCAGGTGATTGACGTACCCGCGACGGGGTACATGCTCGGCGTCGACCCGCGACCACTGAGCACGAGGAGCACGATGTCCACCCCTGCGCACGGCGGCCCTGGGGCCACCACTTCACCGTGGTTCAGCACCGACGAGCTCGACGCGATCAGGCTCGACCTGATCAGCGACGTCGAACGGTTGCGTCGCGAGCTGCACCTGGTCGGCGACACGATGTCGTTCGCCCCCGCGCCCGCCTCCGGTGACGTCCTGCACGACCAGCTCGATGTCGCGGCGCAGCATTCGGACATCCTCGAGGACACGGTGCGGGCCGAGAATGCGATGGCGATCCTGGTGCAGACCGAGAGCGTCCTGGCGCGGCTGGACTCCGGTCTGTACGGGGTCTGCGAGAGCTGCCACCACGATGTCGGCCGGCCGAGGCTCGAGGCGTTCCCTCGAGCGACCCAGTGCATCACGTGCGTCAGGTGAGGGCCACGATTCCCATGCGCGAGCAGGCAGTGTCGACGCGGGTCGTCGTCTGGGAGCTCATGGCCATGGCGACGGCGATCGCGCTGGCCGCAGAGCTTCTCGACGTGGACTGCGTGGTTGCGACCTCGAGCCCGAGCGGTGGGCCCTTCGTACTTGCCGTCGAGATCGACGTGCGCGATCCGGGCAGCACGGCCTGCGTGACTGCAGCGGTCGAGCGCGCAGATCCGCAGGCTCGACAGCGCTATCTCGGGGTCGTGCACGGCGACACGAGCCGCGGCCGACGGTGACCGATGCGCCCGCGTCCCATCAGCATCCGACGGCCCGCACTGACACCTCCCGCGGCGGGCTAGTGTCGACGTGTCCCTGTCCGTGAAATCTTCCAGCGCGGCTGACCTGAGGAGCCCTCGATGACCGAATCAGAATCTCGTCCGACCACGACCGACGCCGGAATCCCGGTGGCCAGCGACGTGTACTCGTTGTCCGTGGGTCCCGATGGTCCGTTGCTCCTGCAGGACCACTACCTGATCGAGCAGATGGCGGCCTTCAACCGCGAGCGCATCCCGGAGCGTCAGCCGCACGCCAAGGGTGGCGGGGCCTTCGGCACCTTCCAGGTCACGCACGACGTGAGCCAGTTCACCCGCGCCTCGGTCTTCCAGCCCGGCACGAAGACCGACACGCTGAGCCGGTTCTCGACCGTCGCGGGCGAGCGCGGCAGCCCCGACACCTGGCGCGACCCGCGCGGCTTCTCGCTGCGGTTCTACACCGACGAAGGAAACTTCGACATGGTGGGGAACAACACGCCGGTGTTCTTCATGCGGGACCCGATGAAGTTCCAGCACTTCATCCGATCGCAGAAGCGGCGGGCCGCCAACAACCTGCGCGATCACGACATGCAGTGGGACTTCTGGACCCTCACCCCTGAGTCGGCGCACCAGGTGGCGTGGCTGATGGGCGATCGCGGCATCCCGCGCACCTGGCGGCACATGAACGGCTACTCCAGCCACACCTACATGTGGATCAACGCCGACGGCGAGCGGTTCTGGGTGAAGTACCACTTCAAGACCGATCAGGGCGTCGAGTTCTTCACCCAGGACGAAGCCGACCAGATGGCGTCAGCCGACACCGACTACCACCAGCGCGACCTGTACGAGCACATCGAGGCCGAGCAGTTCCCGAGCTGGACGCTGCACATGCAGATCATGCCGTTCGAGGAGGCCAAGACCTACCGCTACAACCCGTTCGACCTGACGAAGGTGTGGCCGCACGAGGACTACCCGTTGCA
>JBBSRN010000235.1:0-3484 GCA_038242985.1 Propionibacteriales bacterium
GAACGGTGCGCAACCAGCGGACATTCCCCAGCGCTCGCTGGGTGAGGTCAGCAGTTCGATCGGTCGACATCGGGACCTGGGTCAGCGCGGCGGCATCGCTGGGATCGGGCAGGCCCAGCAGCCACCAGCCGCCGTCGCCGGCCGGGCCGAGCGCTCGCTCACCGCCCTGGACCACCTCGCCGGCGGTCTCGTAGTCATCGGACATGAGCTGGGGCGTGTCCATGCCGACCTGCACGACGCCCCGCCCTGCGGCAGGACTCGCGGCTGCGGCGGCGTCGACGTGTGCAGCGGCGAGACGCTCGCCGAGACCGTCGCCGCGCTGCGGCACGACGGTGACGGTGGAGAGGACGTCGGCGATCTCGGTGCTGCGGGCGGCCTCGGACAGATCACCGGTCATGGCGACCACCACTGGCCAGCCCCGGTCGCGGCCCACGGCGGTGACGGTCGCCAGGGTGTCGAGCAGTGCGGCGGCGGCCAGCTGGGACGCCACCGACTCGCCGGTCGTGACGGCGATGCGGGTCTTGGCCAGTCCGGGCACGGGCGCCTTGGCCACCACCAGCAGGGTGGGTCCCGGGTGATCGGTGCTCATCGCATGACCTTCGCAAAGTCCTTGATGACCCGGATGGTGCCCGTGATGGATCCAGAGACCTTGCTCTTGGTGCCCGGCGCGCGGTGCCCGTAGGCGACGTCGATCTCGTGCACGGTCCAGCCGGCCTTCGACGCCCGGAGCATCAGCTCGAGCGGGTAGCCGAACCGGCGGTCCTCGACCCCGAGATCGAGCAGGTCGTCGCGGCGGCTGACCCGCATGGGCGCGAGATCATGGATGCCGAAGCCGCTGCGCCGGCGGATGACGGTGGCGAGCATCTTGGTACCGAGGCGCGCGTGCCACGGCCAGACGCCGCGCTCGACCGGACGGCGTCGACCGACGGCCATGCGGGCGCCGCCGGAACGGACGATGTCGAGCATCGGGACCAGGTCCGACAGGAGCATGGTGCCGTCGCCGTCGATGACTGCGACGTGATCGGCCGTGGCAGTCTCGACGCCGGTGTGCACCGCCGCACCATATCCGGCGCGCGCCTCGTGCACGACGATTGCGCCGAGATTCTCGGCCACGGCGGCAGTGCCGTCGCTGGAACCGTTGTCGACCACGATGGCGCGCCACCCCTGCGGTAGATGAGCCAGGACGCCGGGGAGGGCTGCCGCTTCGTCACGACAGGGGATGACCACGTCACACACGACTCCCGAGGCATCCATGCTCATGATTCGAAACTAGGGGCACGAAGGATGGGTCGCCAGTCCAACACGGGTGTGTCCAGACCCGGCGCGATGTCGCGGCGATCGCGAGGGGCCCGCGTCCTCAACGGGTCCGCAGCGGATCGTCGGCCAGTGCCGCGAGGCCCTCGGCAGGAGCGACGCGGGCGGTGAATCCCAACCCGGCGGTGGCGGCTGCCGGCGACGCGACCACGTGACGCACGTCGAAACGGCGGTAGTCGCCCGTCACGACCGGTGGTGCTCCACCGGCTGCACCGGCGAGCGTCTCGGCCATCGTCATCAGGCTGCACGGCTGTCCGGACGCCACGTTGTACGGCGTCAACCCCTCGTCGTGCTGAGCCACCTGCTCGAGCGCGAGCACGTTGGCCAGCGCGACGTCGTGCACGTGCACGAAGTCACGCATCTGTCCGCCGTCCTCGAACACCCGGGGTGGTTCACCGCGCGCGATCGCTGATCGGAAGATCGCGGCAACACCGGCGTACGGGGTGTCCGCGGGCATGCCGGGACCGTAGACGTTGTGATATCGCAGGGCGATCGCCCGGCCGCCCTCGAGCGTGCACCACGCGGATGCGTAGTGCTCCTGGGCGACCTTGGACGCTGCGTAGCTGGTGCGCGGCAGGAAGGGCGTGTCCTCCCCGATCAGGCGCCAGGTGATCTCGCCGGCCCGGCCCTCGGATGCGCAGAACGGGCACCGGGGGTCGAACAGCCCGGCATCGAGATCCTCGATGCGGCGCACGGCCGGCGGGACGTCGCCGTGCTCGGGACAGGTGTAGCGGCCGTCGCCGTACACGACCATCGACGACGCCAGCACGATGTGGCGCACCTGGGCACGCGCCATGGCAGCGAGCAGGCGCGCCTGGCCGTGGTCGTTGTGGTCGGCGTAGTCGGGCAGGTCCTGGGCATCGACGCCGTTGCCGACCATCGCCGCTTGATGGCAGACCACGTCCACCCCGTCGAGCACGTCGTCAAGGGCGTCGTGGCGCAGATCGAGCTGGTGGACTCCCGGGGCGGGCGTCGTGTGCTCGCCGTGCGCCTGGGGCAGGTACGCGTCGAGCTCGACCACGTCGTGCCCACGCTCGCCGGCAATCCGGGCGATGTGCGTGCCGATGAATCCGGCGGCGCCGGTCAGGAGCACCCTCATGGCAGCTCGATCGGCAGGTCCATGCCGTCGACGGCGCTCGAACAGCTGCAGTCGCGCTCGGATCCGACATCGGCCACGACGCTGCGCAGCACGTCCTTGAGGGTGTCGGTGTGCGACGAGAACACCTCGAAGACCGCGTCCATGCTGACGGCGGTGCCGGCGTCCACCCCGGCGTCGTGGTCGGTCACGAGGGCGACGGTGGAGTAGCAGAGAGCGAGCTCGCGAGCGAGCACCGCTTCTGGATGACCGGTCATGTTGACCACCGCCCAGTCCTGGGCGGCGTACCAGCGGGACTCCGCCCGGGTGGAGAAGCGGGGGCCGTCGATGACGACCATGGCGCCTCCGTCCACCGGATCATGCGCCTGGAGTCCTGCGAGCAGGTGGCCGCGGAGCCGATTGCAGTAGGGGTCGGCGAAGGAGATGTGGCACGCTCCTTCATCGAAGTAGGTCTGGGTACGGCCGGTGGTGCGATCGACCAGCTGGTCGGGCACCACGAAGGTGCCGGGCCCGAAGGCCTCCTGCAGGCCGCCGACGGCGCACGGAGCCAGGATCTGTCGGACGCCGAGGCTGCGCAACGCCCACATGTTGGCGCGGTACGGAACGCGATGTGCCGGGTACTGGTGGTGGGTGCCGTGTCGGGGCAGGAACGCCACGTTCCGGTCGCCGACGCGACCGACCGCGATGGGCGCGGAGGTGGCTCCGTACGGGGTGTCCACCGTGATGGTCCGGGGGTCCGCAAGGAATGTGTAGAAGCCGGAGCCGCCGATCACGGCCAGCTCGGGCACCAGGTCCTCATTCATGGGAAGAGCATGTCACCGGTAGCGGTCGTGCGGCGCCTCGGGTGACACCGTTCAGCTGGCGATGCGACGCTCGATCAGGCGCATGCGCTCGCCGGCGGTCATCCCGCCCCACACTCCGTACGGCTCGCGCGTCTCCAGCGCGTGCTGACGACAACGCTCGATGACCGGGCAGGTCCGACAGATCGACTTCGCGTTCTCCTCGCGAGCGATGCGCTTGGCTCCGCGCTCGGCGTCAGGTGAGAAGAAGGTGTCGGAGTCGAGGTGGGCGCAC
>JBBSRN010000236.1:0-3423 GCA_038242985.1 Propionibacteriales bacterium
GTCGACAACGCGAGCACCGACGACACCCAGGCGGTCATCGCCGCCGCACGGCCCGACTTCGGCGAGGGAGTCCTGGTCAATCATCGTCTCGACACCAACACCGGTGGCTCGGGCGGCTTCAGCGAAGGCACCCGGGTCGCCCTCGAGCTGGGCGCGGACTGGGTCTGGCTGATGGACGACGACGTGGAGATCCTGCCCGACGCGCTCGAGCAGTTCGATCCCTGGATGCAGCGCTTCAAGGTGATCCACGGGCGTCGATACGACTTCGACGGCACCCCGTTCTACTGGCAGGCCAAGTTCAACCAGTTCCTCGGGGTCCCGCTGCCGTACTCGGTCAGGACCTTCTCCGAGGAGGGCTACGCCGTCACCAACTCCGGCACGTTCGAGGGCATGCTCATCCACGGCGACATCGTGCGCCGCATCGGTCTGCCCGATCCGCGCTTCTTCATCTCCTGGGACGACGCCGCCTACGCCTGGCTCGCGGCGCAGCACACCGAGGTCGTGTACGTCGACGCGTTCGTGCTCAAGCGCAAGCGGGAGCAGAAGCAGGTCAACCTCGGCGTCCGTCACCTGAACGACGGCAGCCCGCTGTTTCGGTTCCACGTCATCCGCAACCGCGCGTACGTGGGCAAGTACTTCCGCGAGTACGGCAAGCTCAACCGGATCGGCTTCGGCCTCGGCACGACGTTGACGTTGGCCAAGGAGGTGTTTCGGCTCGTGGTCGTGCAGCTCACGCTCAAGGGGATCGGCGACCTCGCTCGCGGCTTCCGCGAGAACCGCGCCCTGTGGCGCGACACCACGTGGCAGCCGATGGACCCGGCCGACGTCCCGGCACCGCTGCGCTCGGGCCAGCCATGATCCAGGAGGCGGCAGCATGAGCGATCCCGACCTGCTCATCGTCGGTTCAGGATTCTTCGGCCTGACGATCGCCGACCGGTGCGCCCGTGAGCTGGGCCTGCGCGTGCAGGTGATCGATCGCCGCGACCACATCGGCGGCAATGCCTACAGCGAGGCCGACGCCACCACCGGCATCGAGGTCCACCGGTACGGCGCGCACCTGTTCCACACCTCGAATGAGCGGGTGTGGGAGTACGTCAACCGCTTCACCGCGTTCACCGACTACCAGCACCACGTGTACACGACGTACCGCGACGAGGTCTTCACGATGCCGATCAACCTCGGCACCATCAACCAGTTCAACCGGTCGGCGTTCACCCCCGGTCAGGCTCGGGCGTGGGTGGCCGAGCAGGCCGGTTCGTTCTCCGGCGAGCCGCAGAACCTGGAGGAGAAGGCCATCTCGCTGATCGGCCGCCCGCTGTACGAGGCGTTCATCGCGGGCTACACCGCCAAGCAGTGGCAGACCGATCCGCGCGATCTCGGCGCCGACATCATCAGCCGGCTACCGGTTCGATACACCTACGACAACCGGTACTTCTCCGACACCCACGAGGGTCTGCCGGTCGACGGCTACACGGCGTGGATCGAGCGGATGGCCGACGACCCGCGGATCACGGTGACACTCGACACCGACTTCTTCGATGACTCCCAACCGTTCAACAAGACAGCCGTCACCGGCCGGATCCCGGTGGTCTACACCGGTCCGGTCGACCGCTACTTCGACTTCGCACACGGCGACCTGGGATGGCGCACGCTCGACTTCGAGACCGAGGTCCTGCCCGTCGGGGACTTCCAGGGCACGTCGGTCATGAACTACGCAGATCCCCAGATCGCCCACACGCGCATCCACGAGTTCCGGCACTTCCACCCCGAGCGCGCCTATCCCGACGACCAGACCGTCATCATGCGCGAGTTCAGCCGGTTCGCCGACAACGCGTCCGGCGACGAGCCCTACTACCCCGTCAACACCGCGCAGGACCGCGAACGGCTGCTGGCCTATCGCCAGCTCGCGAGGGCTGAGCCCGGCGTGCACTTCGGCGGTCGTCTCGGTACCTACCAGTACCTGGACATGCACATGGCGATCGGCTCGGCGCTGAGCATGTACGACAACACCCTGCAGCCGCTGCTCTCCGGTCAGAAATGATGGTGCCGTCCTGATGGCCGCGCGCGTCGGGATCGTGCGGCGGCTGCAGCTGTGGGCGATCGGCCGGTTGCGACGATCGCGGTTCCTGCCGTCGGGCATGCCCGACAAGCTGACCGACGAGGACCGGGTCGGCAGGCCGTTCACGCAGCAGGTGATGCTGTACTTCCCGACGACGCTCGACAGCCTCTACCAGCTGCGGCCCTGGCTCCCGGCGCTCCGGGCCCTCGATGCCCAGCACTCGATCGTGTGCGTCTTCAAGGACTCCCGCACCGCGCGAGTGGTGCGCGACGAGACCGGATTCGACTGCGTGACGTTGGCCCGCTACGGCCAGCTCGACGAGATCCTCGCGATCAGCGAGGTCAAGCTCGCGCTGTACGTCAACCACGATCCGGTCAACTTCGAGAGCATCCGGTTCACCTCGCTGGTGCACGTCTACCTCGGTCACGGCGACAGCGACAAGGGCGTCTCGGCGTCCAACCAGGTCAAGGCCTACGACTTCTGCTTCCTCGCCGGTCAGGCTGCGCTGGATCGCACGGCCGCCGCCACCATGCTCTACGACGCCGCAGCTCGCAGCGTGCTCATCGGGCAACCCCAGTTCGACACGGTCCCGCCCGCACAGCCGCCGGCCGCGTCGGCCCACGACGATCGGCGCACGGTGCTGTACGCGCCGACGTGGGAGGCCTCGCAGCCGTCGGTCTCCTACGGCTCGCTGGAGTCCCAGGGTGAGCAGATCGTGCGCGGACTCCGCGACGCCTACCGCGTCGTGTACCGGCCACACCCGCTCAACGGGGTGATCCTCGCGTCCTACGGTGCCGCCGACGCCCGGGTGCGCGACCTGGCCGACCGGGTCGACACCGACGTCAGCATCGAGCAGTCGTTCGCCGACGCCGACCTGCTGATCACCGACGTGTCGGCCGTGACCTTGAGCTGGTTGCCTTCTGGCAAGCCGATGCTGGTCACCGAGACGGTCACGGCGATCCCGCCGAGTCCCCTGATGGACGTGATTCCGCGGCTCGCCCGTGGCGCCGACGTGGCGGCCGTGGTCCGCGAGCACCTCGACCACGATCCGAGCGCCACAGACCGCGCCGCCCTGGTCGAGCACTATCTCGGCGATCCCACCCCCGGTGTGGCCACCGCACGTTTCATCGCAGCCTGCGAGGACGCCATGGAGCTGCGCGACCGCGAGTGGGCTGCGGCCCGCGCCCGTGGTGCCACCGGACCCTGACGACGTATCTTGGCCACGGGCCCACCGCAGGGCCCGTTCCGACGAAGGAGTGCTCCATGGGTATTTTCGACAAGGCCAAGAACAACGCCGAGAAGCTGGGTGGACAGGCCAAGGAGGCCGTCGGCGAGCACACGAACAACGAGGACCTCAAGGCCGA
>JBBSRN010000237.1:0-3338 GCA_038242985.1 Propionibacteriales bacterium
AGGGCGTCGTCGCCGGCGTCCTCGGGCAGCAGGTCCAGGAACAGCTCGTAGGCCTCGTCGACCACCTCGGCGATCCGGGAGTCGGCGCGATCGACCTTGTTGACGACCAGGATGACCGGCATCTTCGCGGCCAGCGCCTTGCGCAGCACGAACCGGGTCTGGGGCAGGGGGCCCTCGGAGGCGTCGACCAGCAGCACGACGGCGTCGACCATCGACAGACCGCGCTCGACCTCGCCACCGAAGTCGGCGTGGCCGGGGGTGTCGATGATGTTGATCGTGACGCCGCCCTCGGGCGAGCCGGGGCCGTTGTAGCGGACGGCGGTGTTCTTCGCGAGGATCGTGATGCCCTTCTCGCGTTCGAGATCGCCGGAGTCCATCGCACGCTCGGTCAGCTGGTGGTGCTCGTCGAAGCTCCCCTGCTGCTGCAGCATGGCGTCGACCAAGGTCGTCTTGCCGTGGTCGACGTGGGCGACGATCGCGACGTTGCGCAGATCGGAGCGAGTGGCCATGCGAGAAATCCTTGCCATCGGGAATGCTCCCGAGAGCGAGAGCCTCGATGATTCTAGTGGCTCGGGCCGCAATGACCCGCATCGCCTGCCCGCAGGGGCAACGAATGTGACCCAATTCATTGCGAGTTCGCAATCAACGCGTTGACGCAACAGTTGCGTGCGCACTAGCGTTGCCCGGTGACCAGCCACGACCAGCTCTTCGAGACGCTCCAGGACTTCTTCATCAGCTGCTCGTCCACGGGCGACTCCGAGGCCATCGACCACTTCGTCGAGCTCGAGCTGTCGCTGAGCCAGGTGAAGGCCATCTTCGTCCTGGCGCACGCCGAGGAGCCGCTCCCGATCAACGCGCTCGCCGAGCGCATCCAGCTCTCGGTCGCGGCCACCGGTCGCATCGTCGATCTGCTGGTCACCGCCGACATGGTCCAGCGGTACGAGAGCCCGGCCGATCGCCGGGTCAAGCTGGTCACCGTCACGGCCGTCGGCCGCGCGGCCACCGCCGCTCACATGGACGCCAAGAAGGCGGCCATGCGCGCACAGATCGACCGGCTGTCTCGTGCGCAGGCCGACCAGCTGGTCCACGCGCTCCAGCCCCTGCTTGCTCCAACGCCACTCGAACAGGAGACCCCCGCATGAGCCCCACACCACCCGCGTCCGGCCCGCCCACCGCCGAGCTCGAGTACCCCGACGAGATCGACGGCGCGGTCCTCAAGGTCGCCGGTGTCGTCGTGATCGGATCGATCATGTCGATCCTGGACATCACCGTCGTGAACGTCGCGCTCCCCACCTTCCAGCGGGTGTTCGCCGACGGCGGCGCCAATCTGGACTACTCGCTGGTCGCCTGGACGGTCACGGCCTACACCCTCGCGCTCGCCACGGTCATCCCCGCGACCGGCTGGGCGGCTGATCGATTCGGCACCAAGCGCCTCTACATGGTGGCCATCGCGTTGTTCACGATCGGCTCGGTGCTGTGCGCCGCGGCGTGGGACATCAACTCGCTGATCGCGTTCCGCGTCGTCCAGGGGCTCGGCGGCGGCATGTTGATGCCGCTGGGCATGACGATCATGACCAAGGCCGCCGGCCCCAGGCGGATGGGGCGCCTGATGGCGATCCTCGGCATCCCGATGATGCTCGGGCCGATCGGCGGCCCGATCCTCGGTGGCTGGTTGATCGACGCCGCCTCCTGGCACTGGATCTTCCTGATCAACCTGCCCCTCGGGATCGCCGCACTGATCTACGCCTACCGCGCGCTGCCCCGGGACGAGCAGACCCGGGCCGAGTCGTTCGACTTCCTCGGCATGGCGCTGCTGTCGCCGGGCCTGGCGCTGTTCCTGTACGGCATCTCCTCGATCCCCGGTGAGGGGACGGTCATGTCGGCCAAGGTGCTGCTCACGGCCATCGTCGGCGTCGCGCTGATCACCGCGTTCGTCTTCCACTCCTTCAAGCCCGCGCACCCGTTGCTGGACCTGCGGCTGTTCCGCAACCGCAACCTGACGCTGTCGATCGTCACGATGTTCTTGTTCGCCGCAGCGTTCTTCGGCGGGCTGCTGCTGGTCCCGACGTACTTCCAGCAGGTGCGCGGCGAGACCACCACGATGGCCGGCATCCTCATGATCACGCAGGGCGTCGGTGCCATCATCACGATGCCGATCGCCGGCACCCTGGTCGACCGGATCCCGATCGGCCGCATCGTCCCGGTGGGCCTGTCGCTGATCATCGTGGGCATGTTCCCGCTGACGATGCTCGACGAGGACACCTCCTACTGGGTGATCTTGTCCGCGCTGTTCGTCATGGGCCTCGGCATGGGTTCGGTGATGATGCCGCTGTTCACGTCCGCCCTGCGGACGCTGCGCACCGTGGAGATCGCTCGCGGATCGACGCTGCTGAACATCTCGCAGCAGATCGCCAGCTCGGTCGGGGTCGCGGTCATGTCGGTGATCCTCACCAATCAGCTCAAGGGCTCGGACGCGGTCTCGGCCGCCAACGCGCTGGCCGAGGCCAAGCAGAACGGCGTACCGGCTCCGTCGGGAGTCATCGAGCTCGTGCAGGGTCTGGGGGACCGGTTCCAGGCCGTGGTCATCGGGGACTCCGCCGACGCCTTCGCCGCGACGTTCATGGTGGCGTGGCTGCTGGTCATCCTCACCCTGGTGCCTGCGCTGATGCTGCCGCGCAGGACCGAGGTCTCGCACGTCGCCGACGACGAGGAGGGCGTGCCGCCGGTCATGATCCACTGACCGCCCACGGCTTGGTACTTCTCAGCTCGATACTTCTCAGCTCGATGGCCAACAGCTGTGCAGCGTGACCGAAGGACCCCGGATCGGGTCCGGCGTAGTTCAGGCGCACGAACGGCGCCGGTGCCTCGGTCGGGAACGACTCGGTGCCTGACGTGATCAGCAGGCCGCGCGTCTCGCACCGGGCCACGAGCTGGTCGACGGCAGTCCCTTCGGGCAGCTGCGCCCAGAGATTGAGGCCGCCGCGGGGCACGATCTCGACGTGGACCGCAGGGCAGTGGTCCCGCAGGCTGGTGAGGAGCAGATCGCGCCGTGAGCGCAGCTGGTGGGACAGGCTGCGAAGGTGAGTGGCCCAGCCGGGCTGGGTGACGACGTCGAGCGCGGCTGCCTGGAGCAGCCCGCTGACGTACATCGCCTCGGCACCGTTGTCGGCAAGGATGCGGTCACGGACCGGGCCGCGCGCGATGACGGCGGCGACGCGGATCGACGGGGACACGCTCTTGGTCAGCGATCTGACGTAGATGACATGACCTGACTCGTCGCGGGTGGCGATCGGAGCAGCCGGGCCGTCGATGGCGAAGTCGTGCGCCCAGTCGTCCTC
>JBBSRN010000238.1:0-3308 GCA_038242985.1 Propionibacteriales bacterium
CGAGAAGCTGTCAGCCTGATTCACCGTGCTCGCCCCTGGGCAACGCATGCGTGACAGCGACGAGTTCCGGACCACGGTGCGCCGTGGCGTTCGGGGCGTTCAGCCGACCCTCGTCGCGCACGTGGTGGCGGGGTCGGGCGGCCGCTCGTCCATCGGTCTCGTCGTGAGCAAGGCGGTGGGTTCGTCGGTGGTCCGCAACCGGGTCAAGCGGCGCCTGCGGCATGTGCTGCGCGAGCGTGCCGATTTCCTCCTGCCCGGATCCCGGGTCGTGGTGCGCGCGCTGCCGGCGAGCTCGTCGGCCAGCTCGGACACGCTGGGCACGCAGCTCGACGCCGCGTTGGAACGCTCCGGAGCGCTGCGATGAAGCACGTGCTCGTGGCATTCTTGCGGGTGTACCGGTTCGCCATCAGCCCGCTGTACGGCGACGTGTGTCGGTACTACCCCAGCTGTTCGGCCTACGCACTCGAGGCGGTCCAGGTGCACGGAGCCATCCGTGGCTCGTGGATGTCCGTGCGCCGGTTGGCGCGGTGCCACCCGTGGGCCCGCGGCGGCATCGATCCAGTCCCACCCCCGCACGATCGTGCATCCCCGCACAGACATGCTGCAGATGAGCATGATCGCACCCCCAGAGGAGAACAGTCGTGGGCTTCCTGAGCGACATCGGATCGACGATCATGACGCCGCTGTACTACGCGGTGTCGGGCATCCTGCTGGTCTGGCACCGGATCTTCTCCTCCGTTCTCCCCGAGGAGTCGGGCTGGACCTGGGTGCTCGCCGTCATCGGTCTGACGGTGACCATCCGTACGCTGCTGATCCCGCTGTTCGTGAAGCAGATCAAGTCCAGCCGCAACATGCAGCTGCTGCAGCCGCAGATCAAGGCGCTGCAGCAGAAGTACAAGCATGATCGCCAGAAGCTGCAGCAGGAGCAGATGAAGCTGTTCCAGGAGACCGGGACCAACCCGTTGGCCTCCTGCCTGCCGCTGATCCTGCAGATGCCGATCTTCTTCGCCCTGTTCCGGGTGATCGATCGCGCCGCACGCGACGGGGCCGAAGGCGCACGCGGCTTCATGACGCCCGACAACGCCACGCAGCTGCAGAACGCCCAGCTGCTCGGCGCCCGCATCGCCGACACGTTCACCAACACCGATCTCATCGGTACCCGGGTGCTGACGATGTCACTGGTGATCATCATGGTCGCGACGCAGTTCACGACGCAGCGTCAGCTGATGGCCAAGAACATGCCCGCCGACGCCCTCAGCGGCCAGTACGCCCAGCAGCAGAAGATGCTGCTCTACATCCTGCCCTTCGTCTTCGCCATCAGCGGCGTGATCTTCCCCCTCGGCGTGCTGTTCTACTGGGTGACCTCGAACATCTGGACCATGGGCCAACAGTTCTACGTGATCCGGAACAACCCGGCGCCCGGCACGCCTGCCTTCAAGGCCAAGCAGGATCGCGACGCCAAGAAGGGCAAGACCGTCGTCGAGGACCCGATCCAGTCCGCGAAGGATGCGACGGCCGAGGCTGAGGCTGAGGCCGAGGCCAAGAAGACCCGGCAACAACCGAAGAACCAAGCGCGCAGCAAGCGCAAGAAGGGCGGCAAGTCATGAGTGCAGATGGCTCGAAGCTGGAGCAGGAGGGCGACATCGCCGCTGACTTCCTGGAGGGACTG
Source organism: Propionibacteriales bacterium (assembly GCA_038242985.1). GTDB lineage: Bacteria > Actinomycetota > Actinomycetes > Propionibacteriales > Nocardioidaceae > Aeromicrobium. The sequence continues at coordinate 1,670 of JBBSRN010000238.1, forward strand.
CTGGACATCGCCGATCTCGACGGTGACATCGACATGGACGTCGACGGTGACCGAGCGGCCGTCGAGATCGTCGGGGGCAAGCTGGGTCACCTGGTCGGAGACGGTGGCGAGGTGCTCGACGCGCTGCAGGAGCTGACTCGACTGGCCGTCTACCGCGAGACCGGTGAGCGCAGCCGCATGATGCTGGACATCGATGGTTTCCGGGCCGCTCGCCGTACCGAGCTGGTGGCGTTGGCCCAGGTGGGCATCGATCAGGTGAAGGCCGGTGAGGCGTCGGTGTCCATGGAGGCCATGACCCCGTTCGAGCGCAAGGTCGTGCACGACGCCGTCGCCGACGCGGGGCTGTCCAGCGAGTCAGCCGGAGTCGAGCCTCATCGGTACGTCGTCATCCTTCCCGGTGCCGACCACACCAGCGACCAGTCGTAGCGCGGCGGCATGCCTGACGATGTTTCACGTGAAACGCCCCCGCCCGAAGCGGCGGGGGTGTTTGCGTCTCGGCTCCCGATGGCCGAGGCCTACGTCGAGCTGCTCGCCACCGAAGGGGTGACCCGCGGCCTGATCGGACCACGGGAGATTCCCCGGCTGTGGAGTCGTCACGTCATGAACTCCGTCGTCGTCGCGCCGCGAGTGCCGCACGGCGCGACCGTCGCTGATGTCGGGACCGGCGCCGGCCTGCCAGGTCTGGTGTGGGCGATCGCCCGGCCCGACCTGGCCGTGGCGCTGGTGGAGCCGCTGCTGCGACGGACGACGTTCCTGACCGAGACCGTCGAGGCGCTCGGTCTGGACAACTGCACCGTCGTGCGCTCCCGGGCCGAGGACGTGCGCGACACGTACGACGTGGTCACGGCTCGTGCCGTCGCCAATCTGGACCAGCTCGGCCGGTGGTGCATGCCGCTGGTCACCAAGCCGGGCGGAGTTCTGCTCGCCCTGAAGGGGCGATCGGCAGCCGAGGAGGTCCAGGCGTCGACCGCGACGCTCCATCGCCTCGGAGCCACGACTATCGTGGTGGCGACCTATCCCAACGGTGAGATTCCGACCACCGTGGTCGAGGTGTCCACATGACTGTTTCACGTGAAACTCAGAAAGGGGAGCGGTGACCACCCCCCTGCCACCGGAACGCCACACCCCACTGGCCCGCGAGGCTCGCGATCACGTCGACCTGGCTCAACGGGTCGCCGACTCCCCCACGTTCGAGCGACCGGACGCCACCCGGATCTTCGTGGTCGCCAATCAGAAGGGCGGCGTGGGCAAGACGACGACGACCGTCAACATCGCGGCGGCCATGGCCCTGCGCGGACTGCGCGTCCTGGTGATCGACCTGGACCCGCAGGGCAATGCCTCGACTGCGCTGAACGTGCCGCACCACGAGGGCGCGGCAGGTGTCTACGAGGCGATCGTGGAGGGCACTGACATCGACGAGCTGGTCAGCCCCTGCCCCGACATCTCGGGACTCACCGTGCTGCCGGCGTCCATCGACCTGGCCGGAGCGGAGGTCGAGCTGGTGTCGCTGGTGGCCCGGGAGACCCGCCTGGACCGGGCACTGCAGGCCTATCTGAGGGATTGCGAGGAGGCCGGCGACGTCATCGACTACGTGTTCATCGATTGTCCGCCGTCGCTGGGACTGCTGACCGTCAACGCG
>JBBSRN010000239.1:0-3243 GCA_038242985.1 Propionibacteriales bacterium
ACTCCGTCGGCGCGATTTCCGGCCGCACCCGTAGCTGGCTGCCGGGCAAGCAGTGAATCGGGACTGGTCGGTCGTTGTCGGCATCGGCCGAACCGTCGAACCAGGTGTTGCCCTGCACTCGCAGCGCGGCCCAGCCCGCGAGTGCGTTGGCAGACGACATCAGTGCAACCGCATTGGCCAACCGGACGGTGAGCGGGTCGTGCTCGACGAAGGCCGGTCGAGCGACTCCTCGGAGATCGCGGATCCAGAGATCAGAGCGCAGCTCCGCGGCGCTCAACCCTGCACGTCTGGCTTCGGCCACTCGCCGACTCAGCAGGAGCGGGTCGTATGGATACACCACCTGAGCATCCGGTGGAACCGGTTACGGCGCGTTCAGGGATCCACAGCTCCCGCTGAGACTGACGTTCGGACGCGACATACCCGCGTGTCGACGTCAGAACGTCAGTCTCAGCGTGAACCTGAACCCGCGGACTGGGCGCGGAGGGCGCGGGCGAGGTCGTCGCGGCCCTCGGAGACGTAGCGGCGTGCGGCCGGGCCCGCCTGGGTCGACTCGAGCCAGGCGTCGACCTTCGCCAGAGCGCCGGCTGACGGGTTCGCCGATGGGAAGAGCGCGACCAGGGCGTTCTGCCCGATCCAGACGCCCTTGTCCTCGATGATCGTCTCGGCCATCTGCAGGTACCGGTCGACGTACGGCTCGAGCAGCTCGGCCTGGCCGGACACCTGGAACGCGTACGCCGTCTGTCGACGGGTCTCGTTGGGGGTGGCGTCCTCCTCCACGACGATGCGCCATGCCTTGGCCTTGGCCTCGGCCAGCGGCCGGATCGCGCGCGCCGCCGAAGCGCGCTCCTGGCCGCTGATCGTGTTGTCGGCTTCCAGCGTCTGCTCGATCTCGGCGATGTCGGCGTCGCCGACCCGGGCCAGTGCCGTGATGAGGCTCCACCGCAGATCGGTGTCGATCTGGAGTCCCGGCAGGGCGCCTTGGAGAATCTCGCGGAGCCGGTCGGGCCCCGACGATGCGGTGGCGAAGGCGCGCACCAGGGCCAGCTGGTGGTCGCTGCCGGGCTCGGCGGCGTCGACCAGCTGGCGCAGGCCCGATTCCCAACGCTGTGCCAGCGCGGGACGGCCAGCGTCCGAGGTGTAGACATTGACCGCGCTCGAGCCCTGTCGCAGCAGGGATCCGACGGCCGTGAGGTCATTCTCGGTGGCCACGCCTGCCAGCACCAGCGACACGAAGTCCGCTGCGGACAGCTCAGCGTCACGGGTCATGTCCCACGCCGACCCCCAGCAGAGCGCGCGCGGGAGCGAGTCCTGGAAGGTGGCGATGCTGGTGAGCAACGTGGCGAACGACCGGTCGTCGAGGCGGATCTTGGCGTACGAGAGATCGTCGTCGTTGAGCAGGATCAGGTCGGGCCGGCGGCGGCCGACCAGCTCGGGAATGTCGGTCGACGCCCCGCGCACGTCGGTCTCGATGCGCTCGGTGCGCACCAGGCGTCCGTCGACGCTGTCGTACAGGCCGATCGCGATGCGGTGACGGCGCAGGGTCGGGTAGGAATCGATGGCGCTCTGCTCGACGCGGAAGGAGGTGAAGTGCTCGCCCCCGTCGTCTGCACCGTCGTCTGGTGTGGTGTCGAAGCTGGCGCGCAGGGTGTTGACCCCGGAGGTCTGCAGCCACTCGGCGGCCCACTCGCCGAGCTCGCGACCGCTGGCTGCCTCCAGCTCGACCAGCAGGTCGTTGAGCTCGGTGTTGCCGAAGGCGTGCTTGGCGAAGTAGGACCGCAGGCCGGCGAAGAAGTCCTTCTCACCGACCCAGGCGACCAGCTGCTTGAGCGCGGAGGCGCCCTTGGCGTAGGTGATGCCGTCGAAGTTGGCCTCGACCGCGTGCAGGTCGTAGTTGTCGGCGGCGATCGGATGCGTCGAGGGCAGCTGGTCCTGGCGGTACGCCCAGTTCTTGCGGGAGTTGGTGAACGAGGTCCACGCCTCGGTGAACCGGGTGGCGTTCACGTTGGCGTGCGACGCGGCGAACTCGGCGAAGGACTCGTTGAGCCACAGGTCGTCCCACCACCTCATGGTCACGAGGTCGCCGAACCACATGTGCGCCATCTCGTGCAGGATCGTGTTGGAGCGCGACTCGTAGGCAGCCTGCGTCTGACGGCTGCGGAAGATCATCTCGTCGCGGAACGTCACGCACCCGGCGTTCTCCATGGCGCCCATGTTGTACTCCGGCACGAACAGCTGGTCGTACGTGCCGAACGGGTATCCCATCTCGAAGACACCCTCGAAGAAGCCGAAGCCCTGCTTGGTGATGAGGAAGATGTCGTCGGCGTCGAGGTGCTCGACCAGCGACTGGCGACAGAAGACGCGCAGCGGGATCTCGCCGTAGTCACCGCTATACGTGTCGCTGACGCAGTGGTAGTGCCCGGCCACGACGGCGGTGATGTAGGTGGACATCGTCTCGGTGGGCTCGAAGTGCCACGTGGCTGCGCCGTGGTGCGCCGGGACCGGCTCGGGGGTGGCGGAGTTCGAGACGACGGCCCAGTCGTCGGGAGCGGTGACGTGGAACGTGAACACGGCCTTGAGGTCGGGCTGCTCGAACGTCGTGAAGACCCGGCGGGCGTCGGGCACCTCGAACTGCGTGTAGAGGTAGACGAGGTCGTCGGCCGGGTCGATGAACTTGTGCAGGCCCTCGCCGGAGTGCGAGTAGGGGCAGGTGGCCTCGACACGCAGCTCGTTGGTCTCGGCGAGGCCGGTCAGCGCGATGCGACTGTCGGCATAGGCCGATGCGTCGACCGGATCGCCGTTGAGCGTGATCGAGCGGATGTCCGCGTCGACGAGATCGGCGAAGGTCGCACTGCCCGGGGTGGCGGAGAACCGGATCGTGGTGATCGACCCGAACCGGTCGGGGGCGTCGAGGGTCAGGTCGAGCTCGACGTCGTACGTCTCGGTCGAGATGATCGCTGCGCGCTGCTGGGCTTCGTCACGGGTCAGGTTTGTTCCGGGCATGTCAACACTCTTCCACGGCGTGGTGACACCGACGAGTCGGGTGCGGGGCGGGGTTCGGACACCGTCTCGGTGGTCGCGTGGATGAGCTGGGCCCGGTGCGGATGTGCTCGATCGCGGCCCGCGCGGCAGGATGTGGGCCATGAAGATCCCGTTCGCGGACTCGGCGCGGTCCAGCATCGGCATCGAGTGGGAGCTCGCGCTGGTCGACCAGGACTCCGGGGACCTGCGACAGGTCGCCCAGAC
>JBBSRN010000240.1:0-3195 GCA_038242985.1 Propionibacteriales bacterium
CCGAAGTGACTCCCGACGTGTGACGGAGTGACTCGCGAGCGGGAATCAGAGGTCGTAGGCGGCGGCGAGATCGGGATCGCGCTCGGCGAGGGCCGAGGCGAGGTCGAGCATCACCTGGCACTGCTTGCACGACGCGTCGTCCTCCATCTTGCCGTTGATCATCACTGCGCCGGAGCCGTCGCCCATGGCCTCGACGACCTCCTTGGCGTGCGCGACGTCGTCGGGGCTGGGGGAGAAGACCTTCTTCGCGATGTCGATCTGCACCGGGTGCAGGCTCCAGGCGCCCACGCAGCCGAGCAGGAAGGCGTTGCGGAACTGGTCCTCGCACGCGACGACGTCCGCGATGTCACCGAACGGCCCGTAGAACGGCAGGATGTCGTTGGCGGCGCAGGCGTCGACCATGCGCGAGATCGTGTAGTGCCACAGGTCCTGCTGGTACGTGGCGCGACCGGTGGTCAGGTCCTCACCGGTCGGATCCTCGCGCACCAGGTAGCCCGGGTGGCCGCCGCCGACCCGCGTGGTCTTCATGCGACGGCTCGCAGCCAGGTCGGCCGGTCCGAGGCTCACGCCCTGCATGCGGGGACTGGCGGCGGCGATGTCCTCCACGTTGGTCATTCCCTCGGCAGTCTCGAGGATCGCGTGCACCAAGATCGGGCGCTGCACGCCGGCGCGAGCCTCCAGCTGGGCCAGCAGACGGTCCACGTAGTGGATGTCCTGCGCGCCTTCGACCTTGGGCACCATGATGACGTCGAGCTTGTCGCCGATCTCGGTGACCAGCGTGGTGAGGTCGTCCAGGACCCACGGCGAGTCCAGGCTGTTGACCCGGCACCACAGCTGGGTCTGACCGAAGTCGGTCTGCTGGGCGATGTCGACCAGGCCCTGACGCGCGGCCTCCTTGTTCTCGGTCTTGATCGCGTCCTCGAGGTTGCCCAGGATGATGTCGACCGTGGAGGCGATCTTTGGCACCTTGGCGGCCATCTTCGGGTTGCTGGGATCGAAGAAGTGGATCATCCGGCTGGGACGGAACGGGATGTCAGCGACGGGATTCGGCGCGCCGACGGCGAGTGGACGAAGGAAAGCTCGGGGATTGCGCACGACACCACTTCCTGACGAGGTCAAAACTGCTGCCAGTATGCCGTCGCCGACCGATCGGTGCGTAGGGCCTGCCTCACACCGGGACTCTGGACCTCGATCACGCCACTGGCGAGCTGGTCAGGAACCGACCTGGTAGCCCGCCTCCAGCTCCTCGACCAGGCTTCGGTGCGAGGGTGCCCAGTCCAGCAACCGTGCCTTGGTGCCGCTCGCCTGCTGGTCCAGCAGCAGCGCCTCGCCGAAGCCGCCCAGCTTCGCCAGCGTCGCGTCGTCGCCGGCGAAGTCGGGCTGTTCCGTGAGGGCCTCGCCGATCTCGCGCACGGTGGGATTCTGACCGCTGGCGCCGATGTAGGCCTGGCCCCCCGGAGCGTCCAGGGCACGCACGTACAGATCGGCGAGATCGTCGACGTGCACCGTGGTCCAGTGCTGGTCACCGGTGCCGGGCAGAGGTCCGTCGGCGATCATGGCCGGGATGCCGGCACCGCGGCCGTAGACGATGCCGGGCTGCACCACCGACGCGCGGACACCGGACTCGAGCAGGCGCTGCTCGCCGGCCGGGCGCCACGCGGTGAGGGCCGGCGACGAGACGGGGCTGGTCTCGGTGATGTTCGAGCCGGACCCGTAGGCCCAGATGCCGCCGGTGTGCACGAACGGCTTGGTGGTGCCGGCGAACGCCGCGATCGCGGCGTCGATCATCGCGTCGTTGAGGCTGGCGTCCTTCTCGTCGCCACCGGCAGCGGCGTGAATCGCGCCGTCGTGGTTCCGGAGCTCGCTGGCGACCCAGTCGGCGTCGAACAGGTCGCCGATGACTGCGACGGCGCCCGCCTTCTCCACGGCCAGCGACGATGACTGACTGCGAACGATCGCCGTGACCTGGTGGCCCGCGTCGACGAGGTGGTCGAGCACGGCTGAACCAACGAATCCGGTACCGCCGGTGAGGATGATCTTCATGGTGGCCACAACCGGTGGCGCCACGGTCCTATTCCATCGTGCGGCCCATTCCGTGTCCCGCTCGTTCCGTCGTCGGGCTAGCGTGGAGGCATGAGTGATTCCTGGCAGGACCCCTCGGCAGTTGCCCTGATGCTGGACGATCTGCAGACCTGGGCGGTGGTCGGCCTGTCGACTGACGAGACCCGCACCGCCTACTCGATCGCGGCGCTGCTGCAGTCGCGCGGCAAGACGATCGTGCCGATCCACCCGTCTGCGCCCACGGTGCTGGGCGAGCAGGGCTACGCGACCCTCGCCGAGGTGCCGTTCCCGATCGACGTGGTCGACGTGTTCCGGCGCTCCGCGGCCGCAGGCCAGTTCGCCGACGAGGCCGTGCAGATCGGGGCCAAGGGAGTGTGGTTCCAGCTGGGCGTGATCGACGAGGAAGCCTTCGAGCGGACGACCGCTGCCGGTGTGCCCATGGTGATGGACACGTGCCCGGCCATCGAGTGGCGCGACCACGGCGCCTGATGCCGGACAGCTGCTCCCGGTGAGCATGCGGGGGCGTGCCCCACTGGCGGTCGCGGTGGTGGTCGCGATCGTGCTGGCTGCGGTGCTGGTGCAACGCGGTCGCGCTGACCAGGTGGGATCGCCGTTCGAGCTCGCCCAGGAGGGCCGGCCGCTGGCCGTGGTCCAGACTGCCGACGCCCGGGCCACCGTGGACGTGGCCGTCGGCGATGTCTGCGCGCCGGGCACCGAAGACGTGGTGGTGCGCGACGTGCGTCTGCTCGGCGTCGATGGGTCCCTCGAGCTCACCGGCTTCGATCCGGCCACCATCACGTCCCGGTGCGACAGCGACGCGCCACAGTCGTTCAGCGTGGAGCTGCGCCGTCTCGACGGAGAGGCCGCCCACGCCGACGGCGTCGAGGTGACCTACGAGGCGGACGGTGAGCTCGGACGCGCCCGGTTGGCCAGTCCGGTGACGGTGTGTCGCCAGCTCTCCGAGTGCTGATCAACCGCTCTCCGAGCACCTGATGCACCGCCGCCCGCCACGGGTCGTCGGGTACCGGTCGGACATGACGAACGGCCCCCGTGAGGAGGCCGTTCGGTGGTACACCCCCCCGGACTCGAACCGGGAACCCGCTGATTAAGAGTCAGCTGCTCTACCAATTGAGC
>JBBSRN010000241.1:0-3172 GCA_038242985.1 Propionibacteriales bacterium
CGGAGATCGTGCTGAACGGCATCGATCGCCACTGGATCCCGGTCAAGCGGTCGTGGCGGCTCAACGAGCGGCACTACGGCGCGCTGCAGGGCAAGGACAAGAAGGCGACCCTGGAGCAGTACGGCGAGGACCAGTTCATGCAGTGGCGTCGGTCGTGCTCGACCCCGCCGCCGCCGCTGGAGGACTCCTCGGAGTTCAGCCAGGCCGGCGATCCGCGGTACGCGGGTCTTCCCGACGAGCTGCTGCCGCGCACGGAGTCGTTGTCCACGGTGATCGACCGGTTGCTGCCGTACTGGTACGACGCGATCGTGCCGGACCTGCGGGCTGACAAGACGGTGCTCGTCACGGCCCACGGCAACTCCCTGCGCGCCCTCGTCAAGCACCTCGACGGGATGGACGAGGAATCGATCGTCGGCCTGAACATCCCGACCGGCATCCCGCTGGTCTACGAGCTCGACGACGACCTGCGTCCCACCGTCCGCGGTGGCGCCTACCTCGACCCGGACGCGGCGGCCGACGCCGTCGCCGCCGTCGCGAACCAGGGCCGTTGACGCTCGCGAGTCACTGCGTTACGCCTCGCGAGTCACTTCATGACGCGTCGGACCTGACGCAGTGACTCCCGAGTGGTGACGCAGTGACTCCCCAGCGGTGACGCAGTGACTCCCCAGCGGGGTCAGGTGTCGTACTTGTAGCCGAGGCCGCGGACCGTGGTCAGGGTGACGGGCTGGGCGGGATCGGGCTCGATCTTGGACCGCAGCCGCTTCACGTGGACGTCGAGGGTCTTGGTGTCGCCGACGTAGTCCGCGCCCCACACCCGGTCGATCAGCTGCCCGCGGGTCAGCACGCGGCCCGGGTTGCGCAGGAAGTACTCGAGCAGCTCGAACTCCTTGAGCGGGAACCGGGCCGCCTCGCCGTCGATCGTCACCAGGTGTCGGTCCACGTCCATGCGGACCCGGCCGACCTCCAGCGAGGCGCCGTCCTCGTCGTCGTCCACGACGCCGCGGCGCAGGACCGCACGGATCCGGGCGACCAGCTCACGGGGGGAGTACGGCTTGGTGACGTAGTCATCGGCCCCGAGCTCCAGGCCCACCACCTTGTCGACCTCGGTGTCCTTCGCGCTGACCATGATGATCGGCACCGACGAGATCTGCCGCAGCGCCCGGCACACCTCGGTGCCGGACAGGCCGGGGAGCATCAGGTCGAGCAGGACGATGTCTGCGCCGCCCCGGTCGAACTCGGTGAGCGCATCCGGTCCGGTCTCGGCGATCGCGACGTCGAAACCCTCCTTGCGCAGCACGTACGAGAGGGCCTCGCTGTAGCTGGGCTCGTCCTCGACCACCAACACCTTGGTCACGGGTTCTCCTCGATCTCGTGGTGGTGCGACGGCAGCACCAGGGTGAAGGACGAACCGAGGCCCGGTTCGCTCCACACGTCGACCGTGCCGCCGTTGCTGGCCACGACGTGCTTGACGATCGACAGTCCGAGCCCCGTGCCGCCGGTGCTGCGGGCGCGGGCGGGGTCGACCCGGTAGAACCGTTCGAAGATCCGGTCGATCTCCTGCCCGGGAATCCCGATGCCGTTGTCGGCGACCGTGACGCGGACGTCGGCACCAGCCAGCTCGGCGCTGACCAGCACCCGCGATCCCTCGGGGCTGTACGTGACGGCGTTCTCGACGAGGTTGCTGACCGCGGCGTGCAGCTGGGCGCGGTCACCGTGCACGAACAGGTCGGGCTCGATCGTCCGGACCACGTCGATGCCCTTGTCCTCGGCGTCGGTGGCGGAGTCCTCGCAGGCCTCGGTGAGCAGGTCGCCGACCTCGATGGTGTCGGCCTCCTCGCTGAGCACATCGCCCTGCAGGCGGGACAGATCGATGATCTGCTGCACCAGGCGCGTCAGCCGGTCGCTCTCCAGGTGCATGCGCTGGGAGAACCGCACGACCGCCTCGGGGTCGTCCTTGGCCTCCCCGACCGCCTCGGCCAGCAGGTGGATCGCGCCGATGGGCGTCTTGAGCTCGTGGCTCACGTTGGCCACGAAGTCGCGCCGGATGGATTCGAGTCGCTGCTCACGGGTGCGGTCCTCGGCCAGCACGAGGACCAGGCGCGACGACAGCGGGGCGACGCGGGCATGGATGTGCTGCGTGGCGCCGCGGGCGGGCTGGACCACGAGGTCGGCCTCTCGCACCTGCCCGTCGCGACGCACCTGTCGCACCAGCGTCATCAGCTCCTGGGGCTCCAGCCGGTCGCCCGCGATGAGTCCGAGAGCGATGGCCGGGGCGGAGGCCTTCAGCACGGTGTCGGCCGAGTCGATCAGCACGGCCGAGGACGACAGCACCGACAGGACGGACTCGGCGCCCGGCGGCACCAGAGGAGCGGCGTCGACGGGGACCTCGTGCTGGAGCCGCTCGCTGTACCGCCACACGTAGGTGATGATCGCGCCGAGGACCGCACCGATCGCGCCGGCGAGGATGACCCCGCCACTCATGCTGTCCACAGATGCATCGTAGGCCGACTGGCGCGGTCGAACCGCATGCGTGACGCTGCGAGGAAGGACGTTCGACGGGCGTTCACGAGCCGTTCACCGCAGGTCGTCATCCGTTCACCACCGATGCCTACGGTGAGGTCATGCGAGATCAGTACTACGAGGAGCTCGACCACATCGTCGATGAGCTGGTTCGGCTCACCGGCACCGTCCGTCGAGCCGTGTCCGATGCCACCACCGCGCTGCTGGAGGCGGACGGGTCGATGGCCGAGTCGGTCATCGCCGGCGACGAGATCGTCGACGAGGCGGTGGAGACCATCGAGGCGCGGTCGTTGCTGCTGCTGGCCACCCAGCAGCCCGTGGCGACCGACCTGCGTCAGCTGGTCTCGACCCTGCGCATGCTGGCGGACCTGCAACGCATGGGAACGCTCGCGGTGCACGTGGCCAAGGTCGCCCGCCGCCGCATGCCGGGCGTCGCCGTGCCTGAACAGCTGCACCCGACGATCTCGGCGATGTCGCAGGTGGCCGATTCCATGATCGACTCCGCCTCGCGCATCGTGGCCAGCCGCGACGTCCCGGCGGCGCTGCGGCTGGAGGAGGAGGACGATGAGATGGATCGCCTCCGCAAGGACCTGTTCCGCGTGCTGCTCGCCGAGGAGTGGACCCACGGCGTCGAGTCGGCCGTCGACGTCGC
>JBBSRN010000242.1:0-3105 GCA_038242985.1 Propionibacteriales bacterium
GGCTCCCCACAGGGCCTGACGTACCCGGAACTCATCGAGGGTCGTGGCCACACCGAGGCGGTCGAGCCGGGAGACCACGGCCGCTGCGCTGCCCACCCGCTCCCCCACCACGCCGGCGGCTCGGCGCACGGACGGGCCGAACACCGCCGAGGCGACACCACCGGATCGGCCTGGAACGACGGTGTAGGGATGCACGTCGCGCACGTACGGCAGAACTCGCTGCTCGACCGAGGGGCGTCTGGTGCGCAGCAGCCCGGACACCATCAGCCACAGGCCTGCCGACAGGCCGAACCCGATCAGCGCGCCGCTCATGCGAGGATCCGTCGTTCGCCGGGCAACCGCCCGATCCACATCATCAGCCGGTAGGCAATGACGCAGGTGCCGGCACCGCCGCCCAGGACCAGCAGGCCCGTCGGCGTGGCGAAACGTTCGATGACTTCGCCCTGGAAACACATGAGGAGCAGGACGATCCATGGAGCGGCCACGGCCAGTCGGGCGCCGGTGACGGCCCACGACTGCCGCGCCTCGATCTCGCCTCGGGTGCGCTGGTCATCACGCAGGAAGCCCGACAAGGACCGCAGCAGACGGCCGAGATCGCCGCCACCGACATCGCGAGCGATGCGCAGCGCCTCGACCACGCGGTCGCCGGTGGGGTCGGCCAGGCGTTCCTTGAGCAGGTCGAGCGACTGGTGGAAGCGGCCGGAGGACTGGTAGTCGTGCCCGAACTGGATGAACGACTCGCGCAGGCCCTCCGGGCCACGCTCGCCGAGCTGGATCAGGGCGTCGGGCAGGGACAACCCGGCGCGCACGGCCGAGGTGAGGTTGTCGACCGCGTCCGGCCACAGAGCGGCGTGCTCGCGACGTCGTCGCGCGGCCCGACCACGCAGCACCGCGACAGGGGTCGCTCCGGCCATCAGGCCGAACAGCACGCCGATGGCCACGACTCCGGAGATCGCCAGCATCACGAGCGCGCTGGCGCAGAACATCAGGACGCAGAAACCGGTCAGCTGCCACGGCGCGATCCCGGAGACACCTGCCGACGCGAGCAGTCCGGTCAATGGGTGCCGTCGCGCCGCGCGCCGGCGGGGTGCCCGACGCCAGTCGGGCTCGAACCAGGTCCAGGCGATCAGGGCGCACCCGAATCCGAAGACAGCCCCCGTCACCGCGCCCATCGGGAGGCCCCCAGGACGCTGTCGAGGTCGATGCCGGCTCGTTCGAAGACGTCTCGACGCACCGGGACACCGTGATCGCGTTCGAGCACGTCGCCGCGACGGGTGAAGACGGGCTCGGACTCGATGATGCCGTTCTCGACCCTCCCGGTGACGGTGACGATCTCCTGCACCGCCCGCACGCCCTCGACACTGATGCCGGTGTGGACCACGAGGTCCACAGATGATGCGACCGTCGGCACGACGAATCGCGATCCGATGTTCTCCCCGGCCAGCAACGGCAACGTGCACATCTTGACCAGAGCCTGCCGGGCCGAGTTCGCGTGGATCGATGCCATCCCGGGAAGCCCGGCGTTGAGGGCCAGCAGCAGGTCGAGGCACTCTGCCGACCGGACCTCGCCGACGATGATGCGCGACGGCCGCATGCGCAGCGCTTCCTTGATCAGCGTGCGCAGAGTGATCTCGCCGGTGCCCTCCAGTCCTGCCTGCCTGGTCTGCAGGGCGACCCAGTCCGGATGCCCACACTTGAGCTCGAAGACCTCCTCGACCGAGAGAAGTCGCTGCGTACCGGGAATCGAGGCCGCCAGGCAATTCAAGAAGGTGGTCTTCCCGGCTTGCGTGCCGCCGGACACCACGACGTTCAGGCCGGCCCGTATCGATGCGTCGAGAAAGTCCGCAGCGTGGCGATCAATGGTGCCCAGCCGGACGAGATCGGCCAACGAATGGGCCTTCGCGATGAACTTGCGGATGTTGACCGCCGCGAATCCGCGGGTGATGCCGCCGAGCACGACGTGGAGTCGGTGGCCGCCGGGAAGAGTGGCGTCGACGAACGGCTGGCTGATGTCGAGGCGACGACCACTGCTGGACAGCATGCGCTCGACCAGCTCACGGACCTGGTCGTCAGTCAGCACGAGGGTGGTCAGCTCGTGGGTGCCGCCGCGCGCGATGAACACCCGGTCCGGCTGGTTGATCCAGACCTCCTCGACCTCGTCGTCGTCCAGGAACTGCTGCAGCGGACCGAAGCCGGAGACATCGGCCAGGATCTGTCCGATCATGATCTCGGGCTGGTCGACCGGCCGGACCGCACCGGTGAGGCTGCGCCGGTCGTGCTCGGCGATGACGTCCAGAGCGGCGCGGCGCACCGCGTCGGTGTCGGTGCGCGGGTCGATGCGACGCTCGCGCACGAGATTGCGTACCTGCTCGGCCAAGGCCGGTGCCAGCTGATCCATCCCCCGATGGCCTTCCCGTGTGACGGCTTGTCCCAGATCGTGCCCCAATCACGGCGACTTGTGAAGACCTGTCACGCAGCCTGTGGACTCAGCAAGCAACTCGCATCCCACCGGTCTCACGCGACACTCCCGCACCACGCGCGAGAGGCTGGCCCCAAAACCATCCGGTCAGCGACCTGACATCAACCCGCCTACGAGGATGAGCGATCGGGGCTGGTCTCGCCCGCCACGAACTCCGGATCGAACCACCCGCCAGAGTCGTCCTCGTCAGACGTCACGAGCTCGCGGATGGCCCTCGCCATCTCATCGACCGGTTGGCAGACCGTGGTCAGCGAAGGATGGGCGAAGGCGCTGACTCCGATCCCGTCGAAGCCGATCACCCGAAAGTCCCCGGGGACGCTCTTCCCCGCGTGCAGGAACTGGGCGACGACCCCGACGGCGATGACATCAGCAGCTGTCACGACAGTGGCTCTCGCGACCCCTTCGTCCAGCAGGTTCCGGGCGGCTTCACGCCCCCATGCGGCGGAGAAGTCGCCCAGCTTCGTGGGGACCTCGTGGCCGAACCAGCGACGTGCCCCGTCGAGACGCTCGTGGGCGGAGGACGAGGTCGGCTCGGCGCCGATGTACACGACCGGCTGCGCGCTGGTGTCGACCACCTCGCGCACGTGGTCGGCGATCAGTTCCATTCCCCTCCGGTTGCTGACACC
>JBBSRN010000243.1:0-3099 GCA_038242985.1 Propionibacteriales bacterium
CTGACGGCATCGCGGTGGCTCAACCTGGATCGATCCCGTTCCAGATCGTCCGGGATCTCGTCGACGAGGTCGTCACGGTCAGCGAGGAGGCGATGAGCCGGGCCCTGATCGGCATGCTCGAACGCTCCAAGCTGCTGGTGGAGCCAGCCGGCATCGCCGCCGTCGCCGCACTGCTGGACCGCCCGCACGACTTCGAGGGGCCGGTGGTGCCGGTGCTGTCCGGCGGCAACGTCGACCCGCTGGTCCTGCTCGACGTCATCCGGCACGGCCTGGTCGCCGGCGGCCGGTTCATGCAGTTCACCGTGCGGATCCCGGACCGGCCCGGTGCGCTGATGACCCTGTTGGCCGATCTGGCGCATCTGCAGGTCAACGTCATGAACGTGCACCACGACCGCGCTGCCGACTCACTGGTCATCAACCAGGTCGACGTGGCGGTGCAGGTCGCCACTCGCGGGCCGAAGCATCGCGCGGAGGTGCACACCCGCCTCACCGAGCTCGGTCACCAGGTGCTGTGACCGCCGATCAGAACGGCTTGGCAGCGACGATCTCGACCGAGATGGTCGTGCCGTTGGGAGCCTCGTACGAGACCGTGTCGCCGACCTTCTTGTCCATGATCGCGGTGCCCAGCGGGGACGTGGGAGAGTAGACGTCGATCTCGACGCTGGAGTCCATGCTCAGCAGCTCGCGGGAACCGAGCAGGAAGTCCACGGTGTCGGTGTCGCCGGCGAAGCGGATCGTCACGATCATGCCGGCCTCGACCAGTCCGTCGTCGGCGGGCTTCTCGCCGACCTCGGCCTTGCGCAGCATGTCCTCGAGCTGGTCGATGCGCGCCTTGGTCTTGCCCTGCTCCTCGCGAGCGGCGTGGTAGCCGCCGTTCTCCTTGAGGTCGCCCTCGTCGCGGGCGGCGGCGATCTTGTTGGTGATGTCGTTCAGGACGTCGCCCTTGAGGTGCTCGAGCTCAGCTTGAAGGCGCTCGTAGGCCTCCTGGGTGACCCAGAGGGTGCTGGACTCGGTGGGCTGCGTCATGACGATTCCTCCTTGACGTGAATCACCCCGGGAGCTTTCCCGGGGCGAACCACCGAGGTTACCACTCATTCGATCTCGACACACGTCCTGAGCACGCCTGTGACAGCCCGTCGTTCGGTGCGGACGTCGATCGCGATGCGGCGCTCCTCGACCGTGGATGCAGGCAGGTCGAGGGTCTTCTCGCCCACGATGGAGTGGTCCTGCGCCTGGGCGTAGACCGTGCAGCGCACGTCCAGCGGATCGGGACGCACCACGTCGATCGTGATCGTGACCAGGTTGTCGTCCTTCACGTCGTAGGCCCAGACGCGGGAGGTGACCGGCTCGTCCTGGAAGCCCACCCACGCGGCGAAGGCGATGCCGATGGAGATGCCGACGGTGGCGATCGCCGGCCAGAACCAGCGCGGACGGTCGCGGCGGCCGTATCGCTGCTGCAGATCGCTCGGCTGTGTCACCAGATCAGTGTCTCAGGCGGGAACACCCGGCGCCGCACCGCTGTTGGCACCGATGGAAGTATGGAACGACATCCCGAAGGAGTTTCCGTGGCCGATCTGCGCCTCATGCACGTGCATGCCCACCCCGACGACGAGTCGAGCAAGGGTGCGGCGTCCACGGCCAAGTACGTCGCGGAAGGCGTCGACGTGCACGTCGCCACGTGCACCGGCGGCGAACGCGGCAGCATCCTCAACCCGCAGTTCCAACATCCCGGCATCGAGGACGACCCCGAGCTGATCACCCAGATCCGCCGTGAGGAGATGGACCGGGCTCGCGAGATCCTCGGCATCACCCAGGACTGGCTCGGCTTCGTCGATTCCGGCTGGCCCGACGGCGATCCCAAGCCGCCGCTGCCCGAGGGGTGCTTCGGGCTCGTCCCGGTCGAGGAGGCGGCCGAGCCGCTGGTGCGTCTGATCCGCTCGTTCAAACCGCAGGTGCTGACCACGTACGACGAGAACGGCGGGTACCCGCACCCCGACCACATCATGTGCCACCTGATCAGCGTGCTGGCCTTCGAGGCGGCCGCTGATCCGACCCGGTACCCGGACGCCGGGGAGCCGTGGCAGGTCTCCAAGCTGTACTACCACCTGGGTTGGAGCTACGAGAGGATCCAGGCGATCTCGGACGCCATGGATCGGCACGGCCTGGACAACCCGTACGCCGACCGCCTCGCGAAGTGGGAGCGCAAGCCCGAGGACGAGGCGCGGATGACCACCCGCGTCGAGTGCGCTGAGTACTTCGACGTCCGCGACGCAGCGCTGCTGGCCCACGGCACCCAGATCGATCCGGACGGATGGTTCTTCGCGGTGCCGCACGAGGTCCAGGCCGAGGCGTGGCCCAGCGAGGACTACCAACTGGTCACGTCGCACGTCCAGACCACGACCCCCGAGACGGACCTGTTCGCCGGACTGCGCTGACCCGCCCGCGTCACTGGTCGAGGTGGCGCGACCAGGCGAAGCAGTACGCGCCGAATGCCGCCAGACCTGCCGCGACGATGGTCAGCAGGTACGGGCCGAACGGCTGTTCCCGCAGGGCCTTCAGCGCGTCGTCCAGGCCGCCGGCCTTCTCCGGATCGAAGGAGATCGCCGCCCACGCGAACAGCATCCCGACGATCGTCAGGGAGACCCCCTTCGTGATGTAGCCGATCTGACCGGTGAGCTCGATGGCGTGGCCGGACCGGCCAGTCGTCGCGCCAGGAGCAAGATCCTCCTCGAACGACGCCGTGATCCCGCGCCAGGCCTGCAGCAGCGCGATGACGATGACACCGATGCCGATCGCGGCGACGAGCCAACGCCCGAGCGGGGCACCCATCAGTCCGGCAGTCGCGGACTCCTCGCTCGATCCGCTTCCTGAGCTGCCGCCCGAGCCGACGGCGACCTTGGCAGCCGTGCCCGCGATCACGAGGTACACCACCGACCGTCCGATGGACCGGATGCGCTTCCACCACAGCTGCCAACCGTCCTCGCCCCGGTGGCCCCAGATCGCCTCGGTGGCCTGCCACACCGTGAGCGCGCCGAGTCCGATCACCGTGACCCACAGGACCACCGCTCCGAAGGGTTGACCTGCCAACGACTTCAGCGC
>JBBSRN010000244.1:0-3078 GCA_038242985.1 Propionibacteriales bacterium
GAGTCGCCGTCGAACACCAGCTCGTCCTGCCCGCCCACGAGATTGACGTACGCCAGCGCGCAACCGCCCTGACGCGCCCGCCGCGCGCACAGGTCGAGGCGGACATCGTCCTTGTCCGCCTCGTACGGCGAACCGTTGGGACCCACCAGCAGGGCGGCGCCGGCGGCCGCGGCAGCAGCGGTCGGACCGTCCTGCCACAGGTCCTCGCAGATCGCCATCGCGACGTCGATCCCGCCGACGCGGATCACGTTGATGATGTCGCCGGGCACGAAGGTGCGGATCTCGTCGCCCACGCCGTAGTTCCACAGGTGGTGCTTGGACTGCGTCAGTGTGATGGCGCCGCGGTGCATCACGCTGACCGCGTTCAGCGGTGCGTTCTTGGGCACGCCCGCCCGGTCCTCGACGCCCTCGGCGTGGTCGAGGTGGCCCACGAGTGCGACCAGGTCACCGCAGCCCTCATCTGCCAGCCGGCCGGCCAACGTCTCGGCCGCTTCGCGCGAGGCCTTGATGAACGAGGCCCGCATCGCCAGATCCTCCACGGGGTAGCCGTTCAGCACCATCTCGGGGAAGACGACGAGATCACAGCCCTGCGCGACTGCCTGCTTGCAGTACTGGACGACGAGGTCGGCGTTGCCGGCCAGGTCTCCGACGGTGGCGTTGACCTGGGCGAGGGCGAGACGCAGCTGGGGCATCCGCTCACCCTAGTGCCGCCGAGTCGCGCCAGTGGAGGTCCGCGAAGGCCTGCGACGGGGGGTGCGGACAGCCCACGACGGCGCCGGTGCGCGTAACACTCCTGAAACACGCCGCGTGCCAGACTGACCCGCATGGGCAAACAGGAAGACTTCGTGCTGCGCGCCATCGAGGAGCGCGACGTCCGGTTCGTACGTCTGTGGTTCACCGACGTGCTGGGGTCGCTGAAGTCGGTGGCGATCGCGCCGGCCGAGCTCGAGGGTGCCTTCGCCGAGGGCATCGGCTTCGACGGCTCGGCCATCGAGGGATTCGCCCGCGTGCACGAGGCGGACATGCTGGCGATGCCGGACGCGTCGACCTTCCAGATCCTGCCGTGGCGCGGAGAGACGCCGTCGACCGCACGCATGTTCTGCGACATCACGATGCCCGACGGCACCCCGTCCTACGCCGATCCGCGGTACGTGCTCAAGCGCACCCTCAACAAGGCCAAGGACGCCGGCTTCACGTTCTACACGCACCCGGAGATCGAGTTCTTCCTCTTCAAGGGCAAGCCCGGCCCCGGTGAACGCCCCGTGCCGGTCGACGACAGCGGCTACTTCGACCACACCGCCCAGGGCGGCGGCCAGGACTTCCGCCGCGAGGTGATCACGATGCTGGAGAGCATGGGCATCTCGGTGGAGTTCAGCCATCACGAGGGCGGCCCCGGCCAGCAGGAGATCGATCTGCGCTACGCCGACGCCCTGTCCACCGCAGACAACATCATGACTTTCCGCACCATCGTGCGCGAGGTCGCGCTGAGCCAGGACAAGTGGGCCTCGTTCATGCCCAAGCCGTTCACCGAGCACCCGGGTTCGGGCATGCACACCCACGTGTCGCTGTTCGAGGGCGATGAGAACGCGTTCTTCGAAGCCGGCGCGGAGTACCAGCTGTCGGCCACGGGACGCGCGTTCATCGCCGGCGTGCTCCACCACACCCCGGAGATCACCGCCGTCACGAACCAGTGGGTCAACTCGTACAAGCGGCTGGCCGGCGGCGGCGAGGCGCCCAACTACGTGTGCTGGGGCCACAACAACCGGTCCGCGCTGATCCGCATCCCGATGTACAAGCCGTCCAAGGGCAACTCGGCCCGCATCGAGCACCGCGCCATCGATGCGGCCTGCAACCCCTACCTCGCGTTCGCGCTGGTCCTTGCCGCCGGGCTGCGCGGCGTCCAGGGCAAGTACGACCTGCCCGACGAGGCCGAGGACGACGTCTGGTCCCTGAGCGAGAACGAGCGTCGCGCGATGGGCATCGCCCCCTTGCCGCGCAACCTCGACGAGGCGATCCGCACCATGGAGACCAGCGAGCTGGTGGCCGAGACGCTCGGCGAGCACGTCTTCGACTTCTTCCTGCGCAACAAGCGCGCGGAGTGGCAGGACTACCGGTCCCAGGTCACCCAGTTCGAGATCGACCGCCTCATGCCGATGGTCTGATGGCCGCGCGTCCAAGTCGATAGCCTGCACTCGTGGCACCCGACGCACGCGACCTGACCCGACGCGGTTTCAGCGACGCCGCCGCCGCCGCCCGACTGATCGCGTCGCTGGGGGCCGACAGCCAGCTGGTCGACCAGATCGTGTCGGTGGCGAGCCCGGACACGGCGCTGATGTCGTTGTCGCAGATCGCCGATCGGATGGGCCGCGACGCCCTGCTGGAGCTGCTCACCGATCGTGAGCTGCGGCAGCGGCTGCTGGTGGTGCTGGGCACCAGCCGGGCGCTCGGGGAGTTCCTCGCCCGGCATCCGGAGTTCGTCACCGATCTGAGCGCCGCCCACCTGTCCAGGCGCCCGTTGACGGTCGAGGCCATGCACGAGCAGGTCGGGCGAGCCACCGATGCGGACTCGCTGCGCATCGAGTACCACCGCAAGCTGCTGCACGTGGCGACCCGGGACCTGAACGCGCTCACGACCTTCCAGGAGTCCTCCGCCGAGCTGTCGGACCTCGCAGTCGCGACCCTCGCGGCTGCGCTCGACATCGCACGGGCCGCGGAGGCCGATCCCGACGTCTGTCGCCTGACCATCATGGCGATGGGCAAGACCGGCGGGCACGAGCTCAACTACATCTCGGACGTCGACGTCATCTTCGTGCACGGGGTCCCCGACGGTGTCGACGACGAGCTGGCCCTCACCACCGCGACCCGCCTGGCCACGACGGTCATCCGGTTGTGCGGCCAGCACACCCGTGAGGGCACGATCTGGGAGGTCGACCCGAATCTGAGGCCCGAGGGGCGCAACGGTCCGCTGGTCCGTTCGCTCGCGAGCCACGTCGCCTACTACGAACGCTGGGCGAGCACGTGGGAGTTCCAGGCCCTGCTCAAGGCCCGCTTTGCCGCCGGAGACGCCGACCTGGCCGA
>JBBSRN010000245.1:0-3064 GCA_038242985.1 Propionibacteriales bacterium
CGTCCTCGACAGGAGCGTCGACCTCATCGGTCTCAGTCCGCTCCGGACCTCCGGTCTCAGTCCGCTCCGGACCTCCGGTCTCAGCCTGCTCCGGACCTCCGGTCTCAGTCTGCTCCGTGTTGTCGGTCGCAGTCTGCTCCGTGTTGTCGGTGGTCACGTCGGGCACGTCGCCATCCTCTTCTGGGTCGCTGGGTTGATCGGGGGAAAGCAGGTGGTCAGGCGAAGATGAAGAACATCAGCTTGGCCAGACCGAAGTCCAGGCCAGCGACGATCGCCATCATGATCAGCACGAACACCAGCACCACGAAGAAGTAGTTGACCACCTGCGGGCGGGTCGGCCAGTGCACCTTGCGCAGCTCGGCGACGACCTGGCGGTAGAACGTGACGGGCGACGTGCGCTCGCGCTTGCTGGCCACGTCGTGACGATCGCTCACGGTTCTCCTTCGTCATGCTTCTCGGGTTCTTCGCACGGCACGAGGGAATTGAACCCCCAACCTTCGGTTTTGGAGACCGATGCTCTACCAGTTGAGCTAGTGCCGTCCGCCGGTCCCACGCCCGGTTCGCCCGCCCGCGAGAGGGCATGACGATCTAGCATGAGTTTCGCCGGTTCATCGAGTGTACGGGGTGCTCACCGCCTGAGTCGAACCGACCGCTGCGACACCGCCCCACCCCTCGCGGTTTACCAGCAGGCCCCGGACTCTGTTCACTCCTCCGGGTGAATTCACCCGGAGGAATGAAGACTTTCCGTGGCCTGCTGGTAAACCGCGCACGGGCAGGGCTGACAAGATGTGGGCCATGGACCACCGCACGATCTCTGCGCTGCCGAAGGCCCATCTGCATCTGCACTTCACCGGCTCCATGCGCCACGGCACCCTGCTCGAGCTGGCCGCTCGCGACGGCATCGGGCTGCCGGCTGCCCTCGTCGAGGACTGGCCGCCGCAACTGATCGCCACCGACGAGAAGGGCTGGTTCCGCTTCCAGCGCCTGTACGACGTCGCCCGGTCGGTGCTGCGCACCGAGGACGACATCCGCCGCCTGGTGCGGGAAGCGGCCGAGGACGACGTCGCCGACGGTGCGGTCTGGACCGAGATCCAGGTCGACCCGTCGGGCTACGCCACCATGTTCGGTGGCATCACGGCGTTCACCGACCTGGTCATCGACGCGGTGCGCGAGGCCACGGCCAGCACCGGCCTGCAGATGGGGCTCGTCGTCGCAGCCAATCGGACCCGCCACCCGCTCGACGCCCGCACACTGGCACGCCTCGCGGCCCAGTACGCCGGCCGCGGCGTGCTCGGATTCGGGCTGTCCAACGACGAGCGCCGCGGAGACACCGCCTCGTTCGCCCGGGCGTTCGCGATCGCCGATCGGGCCGGCCTGCGGCTGGTGCCCCATGCCGGTGAGCTGCTCGGCCCGGCGAACATCACCTCAGCGCTGGACTCGCTGCACGCGCACCGGTTGGGGCACGGCGTCCGCGCGGCCGAGGATCCTCGCGTGCTGGACCGGCTGGCCGCCGAAGGCGTCGCGTTGGAGGTCTGCCCGGTCTCCAACGTGTCGCTCGGCGTGTACGACACCTTGGAGGAGGTACCGGTGCGCACCCTCATGGCTGCCGGGATCGACGTCGCGCTCGGTGCCGACGACCCGCTGCTGTTCGGGTCCCGGCTCGGCGGACAGTACGCCGTGCTGCGAGCCGCCCAGGATCTCGACGATCACGAGCTGGCCGAGCTCGCGCGCATGTCCCTGCGCGCCTCGGCGGCGCCTGAGGATCTGGTGCGAACGACCCTGGTCGACATCGATGCATGGCTCGCCGCGCCTGCGGACCCGGCATGATGGCGTCATGACGTACCCGCCACCTCCGGCCGCGCACCCATGGGTCGTCCCTCCCCCGGCGACGCTGCCGCTGCACCCCCGATCGACCGCTGCCCTCACGCTCGGCATCCTCTCGGTCGTCGGGCTGGCCGTCGTGGCTCCACTCGCCTGGTACTACGGCATCGCAACGATGCGCGCCATCGACCGCGAGCCGGGACGTTGGCAGGGTCGCGGACAAGCCCATGCGGGCCTGATCATGGGCGTCATCGGCACCGTCATGCTGGCGTTGGGCACTGCGCTGCTGCTGCTGATCGTTGCGGGCATCGCGGTCATCAACGCCTTCGACAGCGGCTACCGGCCCGCCTGACGGCCACCTACAACGCACACCCGACCAGCACCGGTTCGTGGTCCAGGACGATGCCGTAGGTGGTCTGCACCCCGTCGCGGATCTCGCGCGCCAACGCCAACAGGTCAGCGGTGGTCGCCCCACCGCGGTTGGTGAGCGCGAGCGCGTGCTTGCTGGAGGACCGCGCGGGCCCGGTGCCGTGACCCTTGCCGAATCCGGCACGATCGATGAGCCAGGCCGCGCTGGTCTTGACCGTGCCGTCGGCCTGCTCGAATCTCGGCGCACCCTCGGGCAGCGCGTCGGCCTGGTCGGCGGTGAGGAACGGGTTCGTGAAGAACGAACCGGCGCTCCAGGAGTCATGATCGGCCGGATCCAGGACCATGCCCTTGCCTCGGCGCAGCGCCAGGACGGCGTCCCGCACCGCCGTCAGCGAAGCCCGTTCCCCCACCTCGATGCCGAGCGTGCGCGCCAGCTCGGCGTACGCCACCGGACCACCAAGGTCACCCAGCCGTAGCTGGAACGTGACGGTGAGGACCACGTACCGGTCGGGCGCTGCCTTGAAACGGCTGTGCCGGTATCCGAATCCGCACTCGGCGGCGGCCAGCGTGCGGACCCGGTCCTCGTGGCGATCGAGCACCCGGACCGAGGCGATCGACTGCGAGACCTCCTGGCCGTAGGCACCGACGTTCTGGATCGGCGTGGCACCGACCGATCCCGGGATGCCCGACAACGCCTCGATGCCGGCCCACTGCTCGCTGACGGCTCGTTCGACGAAGGCGTCCCACGGTTCACCAGCGGCCACGGTGACCATCGATCCGCTGCACGCGTCGACGTCGGCCAGGACGCCACGCGTGGCCACGTGGACCACCGTGCCGTCGAAACCGGAATCGGCGACCACGAGGTTGGATCCCC
>JBBSRN010000246.1:0-2974 GCA_038242985.1 Propionibacteriales bacterium
AGCCTCGCTGCGCTCGGCCCACCGTCACCATCGTCGCTACCAGGCTTCGCCTGGGCCCCTAGCCTCGCTGCGCTCGGCCCACCGTCACCATCGTCGCTACCAGGCTTCGCCTGGCGCTGCGCTCGGCTGTCCGTGGCTAGAACTTCCCGTTCCGGGGGCGGGGCTGACAGACCGGGCAGCTGAACGACGAACGATTCATGAAGGCGTCGCGGCGGATCTGTGCACCACACCGCTCGCACGGGCGACCCTCCTGGCCGTAGGCCTGAAGCGAGCGGTCGAAGTACCCACTGGCACCGTTGACGTTGACGTAGAGCGCGTCGAAGGAGGTGCCGCCCTGGTCCAGCGCCTCGGACATCACCTCGACGACGTGACCCAGCAGCGCGTCGACCTCGCGGCGGCGCAGGTTCGCGGTGTTGCGGGCGAAGTGCAACGGGGTGCGCCACAACGACTCGTCGGCGTAGATGTTGCCGACGCCGGAGATCAGCGTCTGGTCCAGCAGCGCACGCTTGACGCCGGTCTGTCGTCGGCGCAGTCGGATCGCGAACTCATCGGCGTCGAACTGCGGGTCGAGCGGGTCGCGCGCGATGTGCACGATCTCCTGTGGAAGCTGGGAGCCACCCTCGCTGAAGGACATCCCGCCGAAGATGCGCTGGTCGGCGAACCGCACCTGCTGGCCGTCGTCCAGATCCAGCACGATCCGCTGGTGGCGGGTGGGCTCGGCGTCCGGTGCGCTGACCCGGAACTGACCACTCATGCCGAGATGGCAGAGGACCGCATCGCCGTCGCCCGCCGTCGCGTCGTCCAGCTGCAGCCACAGGTACTTGCCGCGGCGGCCGATGCCGGTGACCCGGCGACCGGTGACCCGGTCGACGAAGTCCGCCGGACCGGCGACGTGGCGGCGCAGGGAGCGCACGTCGTGCACGCTCACGCCGGCGATGGTGCGGCCGACCAGGTGCTCGACCAGGCCGCGGCGCACCACTTCGACCTCGGGCAGCTCAGGCACCGGTCGACTGCTGGAGATCGGTGTCGATGCAGCCCCAGGCGATCTCGGCGACCATCTGCTCGGCCTCCTTCTTCGAGCGCCCGGTGCCGCCCTCGAAGAGCCGTTCGCCGACGTGGACGACGGCGGTGAAGGTCTTGTCGTGATCGGGGCCGGTGCCCTCGAGGGTGTAGTGCGGCACACCGAGGTCGTGATTCGCCGCGATCTCCTGCAAAGATGTCTTCCAGTCCAAGCCTGCGCCGAGCTCGGCCGCACTGGCGATGACCGGGTCGAAGATCGCGTGGATGACCTCAGCCGATCGCTCGATGCCGAACTGCACGTAGATGGCACCGAGGACGGCCTCGACGGTGTCGGACAGGATCGACGCCTTGTGGCGACCGCCGCTGCTCTCCTCCCCCCGGCCGAGCAGGACGAAGCGGCCAATGCCCAGGTCACGGGCGACCACCGCGAGCGCCTTGGCGCTGACCACCGCCGCACGAAGCTTGGCCAGCTGCCCCTCGGGCAGATCGGGGTGGGTCGTGAACAGCGCATCGGTCACCACGAGCCCCAGCACCGAGTCGCCGAGGAACTCATAGCGCTCGTTGTTGGGCACCTGCCCGTTCTCGTAGGCGAACGAGCGGTGCGTCAGGGCATGCTGCAGCCGATCGGTGTCCAGATCGGGCACACCGAGCGTGCGGCGCAGGACATCGAGATCCGTGGACGACTCGTTCAGCGGATCCGTCACGTCGAGAGCAGGTGGCTCAGAGGACCTGGCGACGCTCGCCGCGGGCGCCGTACTGGCCGCACTCGCTGCACGCGTGGTGCGGGCGCACCTTGCTGTCACACGCCGGGTTGGCGCAGTCGACGATCTGCGTGGCTGTCGTCTTCCACTGGGACCGACGATGGCGGGTGTTGCTGCGCGACATCTTCCGCTTCGGAACGGCCATGATTACTCCTTGAGATCTGTGTCTGTCAGCTGGCTGAGGCTGGCCCACCTGGGATCGATGGCCTCGCCGTGCGTGTGTTCTGGATCATCCGCGAGCCGTGCCCCGCACTCGGGGCACAATCCCGGACATTCCGGACCACACCACGGGTCGCGCGGCAGTGCCAGCAGCACTGCTTCTCGTAGTACGGGTTCGAGGTCGATCATCTCGTCCTCCAGGGTGTACTCCTCCTCCGACGCGTCCTCGAACAGGTACAGCTCCTGGATGTCCACGGTGAAGTCCTCACCGATGTCCGCCAGGCACCGCACGCATTCTCCGGACGCATGTGCCGAGGCCGTTCCTGTTGCCAGGACACCCTCCATGATGACCTCGAACCGGAGCTCGATGTCGACCGTGGAACCCTCGGGCACGCCGTAGACGTCGTGACCCAGATCCGCCGGAGCCGAGATGGAGAGGTCGACAGTACGCTCGTTGCCGGGTTGACGACCCCATCCGCGGGTGTCGACGACCAAAGGTCCCGATTGCACGTTGATCTTCCGTCCAGGCGCTCGACTGATCTTCGACCCGCAAGCAGGCCGACGACCACTCTATCGCGAACCGTCGCAGGCGGCCTAATCGCCCGACGTCATCGTCCCTCCCGGGGTGGATGCGCTGTCGGTGCCCGGTGCCACACTTGCTGCATGGTCGAAGGCACCGTTCTGCACGCCGATCTCGACTCCTTCTTCGCGGCCGTCGAGATCCGCGACGATCCCTCGTTGCGGGGCAGACCGGTCATCGTCGGCGGCGGGGTCGTGCTCGCGGCCAGCTACGAGGCCAAGGCGTTCGGCGTGCGCACCGCGATGGGCGGTCGCCAGGCCCGGTCGCTGTGCCCGCAGGCGATCGTCGTGCCGGCGCGCTTCAACGCCTACACCGAGGCCAGCCGCGCGGTCTTCGACGTCTTCCACGACACGACTCCCCTGGTCGAGGGCCTGTCCATCGACGAGGCCTTCCTCGAGGTCGGCGGGCTGCGACGCATCCGGGGCGCGCCGTCGACGATCGCCCAGCAGCTGCG
>JBBSRN010000247.1:0-2898 GCA_038242985.1 Propionibacteriales bacterium
AGGACTCACCGATGCCACCTCGGTGGCCGTGCTCTCGGCCAACTACATCGCCAAGCGCGTCGGTCCTGCGTTCCCGGTGCTCTACACCGGCGAGCACGACCTGGTGGCGCACGAGTGCATCCTGGACGTGCGACCGCTGACGAAGGCGTCCGGCGTCAGCATCGACGACGTGGCCAAGCGCCTGGTCGACTACGGCTTCCACGCACCCACGATGAGCTTCCCGGTGGCCGGGACACTCATGGTCGAGCCGACGGAGTCCGAGGACCTGGCCGAGATCGACCGCTTCTGCGAGGCGATGCTGGCGATCCGCGCCGAGATCGACGCGGTCCAGGACGGCACCTTCGCCGCTGACGACCACCCGTTGAAGAATGCACCGCACACGGCACGCGAGCTGCTGGAGTGGTCGCACCCCTACGACGTCGCCACGGGTGTCTTCCCGGCGGGCAGCACCGACGACAAGTACTGGCCGCCGGTGGGTCGCATCGACCAGGCGTACGGGGACCGTAACCTGTCGTGCTCGTGCCCGCCGATCGAGGCGTTCGCCGAGTAGCCGGCGAGGGCCGGCTCAGACCGCGAGCGTCGCGATCGGGGGAGTGGTGGGCTGGTCCGATCCACCGGCAGGCTCTACCGTGACGGCAATGCGATCGGCCGAGCCGAGACCGCGCATGATCATGGTGCCCGACTTCGTGAAGGTGCCTTGGGAGTGCGGGCCCGAGTCATCGATCATCCACAGCTGGTAGACCTTGTCGGTCTTCGGAGCAGGGAGGTCGTGCGCCACCACGACAGCCGAGTCGTTGCTGGATGAGGAGACCATGCGCATGTTCCCACCGTCCGCCAACGACGTGGTCTGGGTGTCGGCGTCAGGGGCGCCCAGCACCGTGCTGATGGCGACGTTGCGCCCGCTCAGGTCCTCGGCCCGCTGGTGCTCGATCACGTATCCGCCCACCCCGAAACCGCCGAGCAGCAGGGCTGCCGCGACGGTGAGCCGCGGGATGGCTCGACGAAGTCGGCCGGGTCGCTCCGACGCAGTCCGACGAAGCTGGGGCGTGTTGGCCACCTCGGCCAGCAACCGATCGCGCAACATCGGCGGGGGATCGTGCCGCACGGACTCCCCGATGCGGCCGGTGGTCGCCACGAAACCGGCCAGCTCGTCTCGGCAGTCCGCACACGTCTCGAGATGCGCCTCGAAGCGGGCCCGTTCCAGCTCGTCCAACGCATCGAGTGCGTACGGCGCGGTGAAGGAATGCAGATCGATGGTCATGCGTCCACTCCCATGCAGTCACGCAGCCGGATCAGACCGTCTCGCATGCGGGTCTTGACCGTCGCCTGGTTGGCGTCGAGCATCTCGGCCACCTCGCTGTAGGTGTGGCCCTGGTAGTAGGCGAGGACGATCGCCTCGCGCTGGATGTCGGTGAGGCTGTCCAGACAGCGCCGGACCTGTTCGTGCTCCAGACCGATCGACACCGTCTCCTCGACGACGTCGAAGTCCGGGCCGCCGGACCAGTCGTACCGACGTTCGCGGTCCGAGGATGCCTGGTCGTGGCGAACGGCGTCGACGGAGCGCCGGTGGGCGAGCGTCAGCAGCCAGGAGCGCGCTGATCCGCGAGCGGCGTCGAAACGCGTCGCCGACTGCCAGACCTGCACGAACACCTCCTGGGTCACTTCTTCGGCTCTGGACGGATCGCGGATGATGCGGCGGGCCAGCCCGAAGACGGCCGAACCCATCTGGTCGTACAGCTGACCGAGGGCGGTTTCGTCCCCGTGTCCGACCTGGGTCAGCAACGAGTTGAGATCCACCACTGCGGGAACGTCGGGATCGACGACGTGCAACTTGGCTGGATCCGCCACAGGACCGCCTCTCAGGGACATCTCGCTCGGCCTCTCCGTCATGATAGTCCCTTCGCGTGCTTCGGCCCGGTCAGATAATCTGTGTCCATGACGTCCGACCACTCGCAGACCCCGTCCTTCAACCCCGGCGACCCGCTCGCGATCGACGATCTGCTCACGTCGGACGAGATCGCCGTCCGGGACTCGGTCCGGTCCCTGCTGGCGCAGCGGGTCGAGCCCCACATCGCCCAGTGGTTCGAGGACGGCGCGGTCGAGGACCCCCGGGCGTTGATGAAGGAGTTCGGGTCGCTCGGCCTGCTCGGGATGCACCTGGAGGGCTACTCCCTGCCCGGCATGTCCTCGGTGGACTACGGGTTGGCGTGCGTGGAGCTCGAGGCCTGCGACTCCGGCATCCGGTCGATGGTCTCGGTCCAGGGATCGTTGGCCATGTTCGCGATCTGGAAGTGGGCGTCGGAGGAGGAGAAGCAGCGCTGGTTGCCCGGCATGGGTGCCGGTGACCTGGTGGGGTGCTTCGGTCTGACCGAACCCGACCACGGGTCGGATCCGGCCAACATGCGCACGAAGGCCCGGCGCGACGGCGACGACTGGATCATCGACGGCACCAAACTGTGGATCAGCAACGGCACGTTCGCCGACGTCGCGGTCATCTGGGCCCAGACCGACGAGGGAATCCGGGGATTCGCCGTGCCCACGGACAGCCCCGGGTTCACGGCCAACCTGATCCTGCACAAGATGTCGTTGCGTGCGTCGGCGACCGCCGAGCTCGTCCTGGAGAACTGCCGCGTGCCGGCCAGCGCGATGTTCCCCGAGGTCCGCGGACTGAAGGGCCCGCTGTCGTGCCTGAGCGAGGCTCGGTACGGAATTGTCTGGGGCTCGATGGGCGCCGCGCGTTCGTCGTTCGAGGCAGCGGTTGCGTACTCCACCACCCGCGAGCAGTTCGGACGCCCCATCGGAGGATTCCAGCTGACCCAGGCCAAGCTCGCCGACATGTGCCTCGAGCTGCACAAGGGCATGCTCCTCGCGCTGCACCTGGGCCGGCGCAAGGACGAG
>JBBSRN010000248.1:0-2787 GCA_038242985.1 Propionibacteriales bacterium
AGGCCAGGGCCAGCGCGACGGTCACCGCGGTGGTCAGCGCAATCAGCAGCCACCGCTGCCTCAGGATGCGGGTGTAGTCCTGAAGTTCCATGTCCTACCGATCTGGGTGATGGTGAGAGGCTCACGCTACCGGAGCCCGGATGCGCTTCTTGACTGGTGGGGCCGTCAGTCCACGGCGTTGGCACTGCCGAGCAGCAGCTCGGGATTCTCCGCCACGAAGCTGTCCACCGTGTCATCGCGCATGGCACTGAACAGGCGATCGCTGAGCGTCTCGTCGACGTTGACGATGCTGCCTGCCACCGGATCGGTGGCGGTGCCGCTGGTGGGGATGGTCATGAAGGTGACGTCGGCGGGCCGGATGCCGCGCATCGAGAACCCCAGCGAGCGGATGTCACCGTTGGACCAGCCCTCGTCGACCGCCATGTTGTTGGCCACCGACGACACCGTGCTGCGCAGCTTGAGCGGATTGGTCAGGGTCCCGCGATCCAGGATCTGCAACATCATGGAGCGGAGGAAGTTCTGCTGCCGCTTGACGCGGCCGAAGTCGCCACCCTCGACGGTGTAGCGCTCCCGCACGTAGGCGAGCGCCTCCTTGCCGTCGAGCTTGCGCGTGCCTTCGGACTTGGTGGTGATCTTCACGCCGCCGAGGGAGTTGGTGATGTCCTCGAAGCCGTCCCAGTCGACCATCGCCAGGTGATCGACGCGCAGGTCGGTGAGATTCTCGACGGTGGAGATCGCACCCGACGGCCCGTACAGCGACAGGGCCGCGTTGATCTTCTGGCTCCCCGTCTTGGTGCCCTTCTCGTCATAGACCGGCACGTAGCTGTCGCGGGGGATCGAGGCGATGTAGGCCGCCTTCCGGTCCGCGTCGATGTGCACCAGCATGGTGGCGTCGCTGCGGTACTTGCCCTTGGGCCACGAGCCGGATGCGGCGTCCTGGAGGATCGACTTGCCGCCCGGGTCGCGCTCGCTGCCCGCGTCCGCGCCAAGCCGCAGGATGTTCAGCGCATCGCCCTCGGAGACAGCCGGCCGGCTCGCCTCGGGCACGGTCAGGGGCACCCGCTCGATGTCGCCCAGCGAACGGTTGAGCACGAAGACGAACGCTCCAGCGGCCACGACCAGCGTGGCGGCCAGGATCGCGACCGAGAGGAACAGCCCGCGGTGCCGGCGGATGAAGCCCCGGCGGCGGGGCGCGTCGGTGTCAGTGTCGTCGACCCCGGCAGCGGCATCGCGGCCGGAGTGTCGAGCCATGGCGGGGTTCTCCTGTGATGTGCGAGGGATCTTCCGGAATGGTGGCGTGACTGCCGTCGAGGATCGTACCTCAGTCCACGGCAGGTCGGGCCGTTCTGCCTGCAACGCCGACGCTTCGTTCAGCCCGGTGGGGCGTCGATCTCCAGAAGCACCGTCGTGGGTCCGTCGTTGACCAGGCTGACTCGCATGTCGGCGCCGAAGACGCCTTGGGCGACCGTCGTTCCGGCGGCGCGGAGGGCGGCGCAGAAGTGCTTGTACAGCGGCTCGGCCACCGGCCCGGGAGCCGCGGCCGTCCACGACGGGCGCCGGCCCTTGCGGGTGTCGCCGTACAGGGTGAACTGGCTGATCACGAGCACCGGTGCGCCGGCGTCCGACGCCGACTTCTCGTCGCGCAGGATCCGCAGGTTCCAGATCTTGTGCGCCAACCGCTCGGCCACGTCGGTCGTGTCGGTGTGCGTGACGCCCAGCAGCACCATCAGTCCGTCGTCCACCTCGCCGACCACGTGCCCCTCGACCTCGACCGAGGCTTCGCTGACCCGCTGGACGACCGCTTTCATGCCGCCACGGTAGGCGAACACCGGCTGGCTAGGATCGACACATGCCGTTCGTGATCCCCGAGGACCTCCACCCCGATCTGATGCCGGTGGTGTGGCTGCTGGACACCTGGCACGGATCCGGTCGAGGCGAGTACCCCTCCGTCGAACCGTTCACCTATGACCAGGAAGTCATCTTCGCCCACGACGGGCGACCGTTCCTGCACTACTTCAGTCGTGCGTGGATCACCGACGAGGCCGGGGAGCGCGTGCGACCCGGTGCCATCGAGACCGGATTCCTGCGCATGGCCGGCGAGGAGAACGAGATCGAGCTCGTGCTGGCGCACCCGACCGGGTTCGCCGAGGTCTGGTACGGCCGGGTCGACGGCGCACGGGTCACGCTGGCCACCGACGTCGTGGCGCGGACCTCCACCGCCAAGGAGTACACCGCCGGCCAGCGCATGTACGGACTCGTCGACGGCGATCTGATGTACGCCTTCGACATGGCCGCGGAGGGCCACGAGATGCAGTCGCACCTGTGGGGGAAGCTCGAGCGTGACTGAGCCGCGCCGCAGTCCCCTGCTCGACCGCCACGGTGCGGTCGAGGCCGACGCCCCCGATTCGGGGGTCGCGGCCCACTACGGCGCCATCTCCGCCGAGCAGCGCTCGCTGCTGAACGGCGGGGGATTCGTCGATCTGTCCCACCGCGACGTCTTCACGATCACCGGACCGGACCGCCTCACCTGGTTGCACTCGCTCACCACGCAGCACCTCGAGTCGCTGCCGCCCGGCGAGCACACCGAGGCCCTGCTGCTGTCTCCGCAGGGTCGCATCGAGCACGGCTTCAACGGCGTCGATGACGGCGAGACGTTCTGGGCGCACACCGAGCCCGGCGCAGCACCGGCACTGATCGAGTTCCTCGAGCGGATGAAGTTCATGATGCGGGCCGATCTGGCCGACGTGAGCGAGCAGTGGGCCGTCATCGGCCGGTTGCGCGACGGCC
>JBBSRN010000249.1:0-2777 GCA_038242985.1 Propionibacteriales bacterium
AGCTCGATGAACGGCTCCCACAGGTCACGATTCGCCACCGGCTTCTTGGCGCTGTTGAGCCAGCCGCGTGAGTGCCAGCCACGCCACCAGGTCTGCGCGAAGCAGTTGACGACGTACTGCGAGTCGCTGACGACGTGAAGCGCAGCGGGATGCGCCTTGACCGCTTCGAACGCGGCGCGGATCTCCATGCGCTGGTTGGTGGTGGACGGGTCCGGACCGGAGTCGTGCTGCTCGGTGTCGACGGCCCAGGCCCAGCCGCCGGGTCCGCCGGGGTTCACCAGGCACGACCCGTCGGTGAACACGATCGTGGCAGACGCCGGCGCCTTGCTGCCCGGCAAGGGCGCCGCACCGGTTGCCTGACCCGCTGCGGGACCGGCTCCGGTGAGCGCGCCCTGGTCGCTGCAGGCCTGGTGGATCCAGCGGCTGGACTCCCCGCCGCTGATGATCTCCTCGCCGGGCGATATCGATTGGGTGCAGACTCCGCACCTGCCGGGGTACTGAGCACGCATGACGGTCAGTGTAGGTCTGCCGCGCGCGGCGTAGTGTCGCGGCCATGGCCCAGTTCACGCGTGTCGATGTCGAGCTGCCCGTCACCGACGGCACGGTGCTGCGGGGATGGCACTACCGGCCCGACGTCGCCGATCCCGGCCCGGTCGTGGTGATGAGCCACGGCTTCGGCGTGGTCAAGGAGATGGCGTTGCCCGCCTTCGCCGAAGTCTTCGCCGCTGCCGGCATCGCCGTGCTGGCGTACGACCACCGCAATCTGGGAGCCAGCGACGGGCAGCCCCGCCAGGAGGTCGACCCGTGGGCCCAGCTGTCCGATGCCCGCGACGTGATCACCCACGCCAGTGGGCTCGACGGAGTCGATCCGGATCGGCTCGGCGTGTGGGGCACGAGCTACAGCGGCGGCCACGTGCTGGTGCTGGCCGCGACGGATGCGCGGATCTCAGCCGTGGTGTCGCAGGTGCCGACCGTCAGCGGATCGGTGAACGCCTCGCGCCGGGCCACGGCCGAGGTCCTGGCCCAGATGCAGAGCAGCTTCGCCAGCGACCGGGCCGACCGACTCGACGGCGCCGGCCCCGCGATGGTGCCGAACGCTGCAGACGTCACCGACGAGGATCTGGCTCACGACGGTGACGACCTGGCGAGCACCCCGATGGGCAACGACCTGCGCCGGTGGATGCGCGCGACGCCGCCGGCCGATCTGGCCGGGCTGCGCAACGAGCTCACCCTGAGGTCGCACGAGCTCTACGCCACGTACGAACCCGGGCGGTGGATCGGGCAGATCGCGCCCACGCCCCTGCTGTTGGTGTGCCTCGACGAGGACACGGTGACGCCCGCCGACGAGGTGCTGCGCGCCTACGCGGAGGCCCGCGAGCCCAAGCGGCTCGCCCTGCTGCACGGTGGTCACTGCGACGCCTACGGCATCCGCCAGGCCGAGGCGGCTGCGGCGGCCCGGGACTGGTTCGTCGAGCACCTCTGACCCGGCCGGCACCTCGACGGGGCGGCCGGGTGCATGATCGATCAATGGAATCCGTACGCCTCGGCACCAGCGACCTGCACGTCTCGCCGATCATCCTCGGCTGCATGAGCTACGGGCTGCCCGACCGCGGGACGCACCCGTGGTCGCTGCCGGAGGACCAGAGCCGGCCCCACCTGCAGCGGGCTCTCGAGGCCGGCATCACCACCTTCGACACCGCCAACATGTACTCCGACGGCACCAGCGAGGAGATCGTCGGGCGCGCGCTGACCGACGTCGCGCGCCGCGACGAGGTGCAGATCGCGACGAAGTGCTTCTTCGAGCTGGCCTCCGAACCCGGGGTCAAGGGCTTGTCCCGATCGGCGATCCACGCCTCCATCGACAGCAGCCTGCGCCGCCTCGGCACCGACCACGTCGATCTGCTGCAGATCCACCGGTGGGATCCGGACGTGCCGATCGCCGAGACCATGGAGGCGCTCCACGACGTCGTGCAGGCCGGGAAAGCGCTCCACATCGGCGCCTCGTCGATGTGGGCGTGGCAGTTCGCGAAGGCGCAGGAGGTCGCGCGCAGCAACGGCTGGACCCCGTTCGTGTCGATGCAGGACCAGTACAACCTCGTGCAGCGCGAGGACGAACGCGACATGCACCCGATGTGCCTGGACCAGGGTGTCGGCGTCATCCCGTGGAGCCCCCTCGCCCGTGGCCGGCTGACCCGCGACTGGGAGGACCTGACGACCGAGCGCAGCACCACCGATCTGGTGACCCGCCGGTTCTACCAGGACGCCGAGGACTCCAACCGCGCCATCGCCACCGCGGTCGGACACGTGGCCGGGGCTCGCGGCGTGTCGCGGGCGCAGGTCGCGCTGGCCTGGGTGCGCCAGGCCGAGGCCGTGACCGCTCCGATCGTCGGCGTGACCAAGGCGCAACACCTCGACGACGCCATCGCCTCGATGGACCTGACGCTGACCGCCGACGAGCTGACTGCGCTCGAAGCGCCGTACACGCCGCGCGAGGTCGACTTCTGAGCTTTCGTCGAGATGCCTCAAGCGTCAGTGGTGGCAACGAGAATGACGAGATCGTCGCCACCGCACTGCATCGTCGCCACCGCACTGCATCGTCGCCACCGCACTGGCCGGCGGCACGACAATCGAGCTCGTGCCCCAACTGATCCCCTCAGCGCGGCCGTCGCCCAGGTCGGGCACAGGCGACGACGCGCGTATCGTTCGACCACCGGGGCGGACGCTCCACTCCTGCCGAGCAAGGACGACCGATGGCCATGTTCCGTGAGATCGACTTC
>JBBSRN010000250.1:0-2576 GCA_038242985.1 Propionibacteriales bacterium
CGGCGAGTTGACCATGAAGGTCGCCGCGTGCTCGACGTAGGCCCAGAACTGAGCGTCCTGCTCGGGCGGCAGGTTCGCGGCGTCGAGGCCGGCGCGGAAGTGGAGCAGCCAGCGATCGCGGGCGTCGTGCGTCACCTCGAACGGGGCGTGTCGCATCCGGAGACGGGGGTGGCCGCGCTGCTCGGAGTAGGTGGTCGGGCCGCCCCAGTACTGCTCGAGGAACATGCGGAAGCGCTCCTCGGCCGGCCCGAGGTCGGCCTCGGGGTACATCGGTCGCAGGACGTCGTCCTCGGCGACCCCGGCGTAGAACGTCTTGACGATCTGCGCGATCGTGTCGTGCCCGCCGATCTCGTCGTAGAAGGTCATTCGCCTGCTCCCATCGGAGTGACGAACGTCCGGGGAATCGAGATGCCCTCGCGGTCGAACCTCGCCTTGATCCGCTGACGCATGGCCCGTGCCACGAACCACTGCTGCAGCGGCGCGGTCTTGAGGACCAGCCGCACCACGGCGCCGTCCTTGTCGAACTTCTCGACGCCCCACACGGCCGGCTCCTCCAGGATGAGACCGGCGAAGTGCTCGTCCTCGAAGAGCTGCTGGGCCTCGTCGGCGAGCACCGCCTGCACCTGGGACAGATCGGAGTCGTAGCTGACGGTGATGTCAAGGACAGTTCGCGCCCAGTTCTGACTCTGGTTGCCGATGCGTACGATCTCGCCGTTGCGCACGTACCAGACCGTCCCGTTCACGTCGCGCAGTCGCGTCACGCGAAGGGTCACCGCCTCCACGGTGCCGGTGGCCTCACCGGCATCGATCACGTCGCCGACCCCGTACTGGTCCTCGAGGATCATGAAGATGCCCGACAAGAAGTCTTTGACCAGGTTCTGGGCGCCGAACCCCAGTGCGACCCCGATGATGCCGGCACTGGCGATGATCGGCGCGATGTCGATGCCGACCTTGGACAGTGCCATGACCACGACGACGGTCACGATCGTCCCGGTCGCGACGCTCTTCAGCAACGAGCCCATCGTGCTCGTCCGCTGGTGGCGGCGCGAAGCCGCTGCGGGATTCGGGTCCGCGAACAGGCCCTCGGCGCGAGCGCCCAGCGTTCCGGGAATCTTGCCGCGAGCGCTGCGTTCGATCATGCGGTCGATCGAGCGGACGACGAACCACCGGAACAGCAGGCCGACGATGATGATGAGCACGATGGCACCGGGGGTGGCGACGAACCATTCCCACGCGGTGCCGGAGGGCAGCTTCCAGTCCAGGGCACGCATGCGACCAGCGTACGGGCCACTAGGATGGGCTCATGACGACTGCCTCGACGACGACCCGACGTGTGTTCACCGGTGCCGTGATGTTCCTGTTCACCATCGTGATGGGCGCCAGTGCAGCGGTCGCCGACACGCCCGTCAGTGAGGACTGGCCGGCGGGGGATTCGCGCAGCATGCTCGACACCCTGCTGCTGTTCGGCGGCGGAACTGTGGCCCTGATCGTGCTGGTGACGCTGTTCGGGCTGCTGACCGCCCGCAACAACTACGTCCCGCCGCCCCCGAGCCAGGAGCTCGCAACCATCCCGGACGGCGACGTCGCCGTCCACTGATCCGCGCGTCCTCGGTTCTCGCTGAGGCTGACGTTCTAACGCAACACGCCGGGGTGTCGACGTCGAAACGTCAGGCCCAGCGCGAATGGTGCGGCCAGGAGGTCCACCAGGGTGGGAGCTCGGTGGTCCAGGCCTGGTGTCGCCGTGAGGTGGCGTCGCGGCGGGCTGCGTGCACCCGCCCCGCGATCTCCAACGGTCGAGCGTGGTCATCGGTCGTGACTCGAACCACGACCAGTCCGGCGCGCTCGAACCGTTCCTGGCGATGATTGTCCTTTGTACGATGCTGGGGACCGTGGAACGTCAGACCATCTGACTCGATCACCACGCCGGTCTCCTCATCGAGAAGGTCAGCCACACCGAGCAGTGCTCCGTGCAGATCGAAGACGGGCCGGTTCACTGCCAGCACCTGGAGGCCGGCGTACTGCATCATGATCAGCCGAGTGCGGGTCTCGCCGGGACTTGCCGATCGTGTGCTGCACCGTGCCAGCGCCTGTCGCGCCTGCACGATCCCGCGCACCTTGTGGTGCGAACTGATGACTCGATCGATGGCATCCGGCGTGGTGTGCGGGACGTTCGAGACGGTGCTGATCGCCATGTCGCACGCCACGAGCGCGGAGACCGGGCCCGCGGCCGAACACATCTCGTCGTACGCGGCGCGCGCCATGGTCGCGACCCGGTACGTGCCGAGCGCGATGGTCTCATCGGGATGCACCAGTGACTCCGTCGGCGCGATTTCCGGCCGCACCCGTAGCTGGCTGCCGGGCAAGCAGTGAATCGGGACTGGTCGGTCGTTGTCGGCATCGGCCGAACCGTCGAACCAGATGTTGCCCTGCACTCGTAGCGCGGCCCAGCCCGCGAGTGCGTTGGCAGACGACATCAGTGCAACCGCATTGGCCAACCGGACGGTGAGCGGGTCGTGCTCGACGAAGGCCGGTCGAGCGACTCCTCGGAGATCGCGGATCCAGAGATCAGAGCGCAG
>JBBSRN010000251.1:0-2279 GCA_038242985.1 Propionibacteriales bacterium
GGTCGTCTGTTCCAGGACGCCGCCGACGAAATCCGCGACCGCGTCGACACCATCGGGTGCGAGCGCGCGAACGGCGTCGACCAGACCGTCGCCGTACTCGACCGGCTCGGCGCCGAGGGCGCGCAACCGATCGTGCTGGCCCGCGGAAGCGCTGGCGATCACCCGAGCGCCGAGCGCGCGGGCGATCTGGATGCCGAACGATCCGACACCGCCCCCGCCACCGTGGATCAGCACGGTGGTGGAGTCGTCGACCTCGAGGCCGTCGAACACCTGCAGAGCGGTGAGCCCGGCGAGGGGGATCGAGGCAGCCTGCTCCCACGACACTCCGGCCGGCTTGCGACCGACGGTGCGGGCGGGGGCACTGACGAGCTCGGCGAACGTGCCGCCGTGCACGTAGTCCTTGCGGACGTAGGCCATGACCTCGTCCCCGACCGACCACTCCGGGGTGTCGGGGCCGGTGGCGGTCACCACGCCGGCGACGTCCCAGCCGGGAACTGCGGGGAAGCGCACGTCCATCATGGCGTCGAGGCCGCCGGACATCAGCTTCCAGTCGACCGGGTTGACGCTGGCCGCCCGCGCCTCGATGAGCACCTCCCCGGGGCCGACCTTGGGATCGGGCTGCTCGGTGAGGGAGAGGACCTCAGGTCCGCCGTACTGGTCATATGTCATGGCACGCATGTGGGGTTCAACGTCAAGGGTCGCCGGGCCATTCCGTGATCGGCCGAACGAGCCGATGCGTTAGTTTCGACTCGTGCTTCTCTCCGACCGCGACATCCTTGCCGAGATCGACGCCGGCCGCATCGGCCTCGACCCGCTCGAGCGCGACATGATCCAGCCCTCGAGCATCGACGTTCGGCTCGACAAGTACTTCCGGATCTTCGACAACCACAAGTATCCGCACATCGATCCGGCCGCCGACCAGTCCGATCTCACCCGGCAGGTCGAGGTGGGCAACGACGAGGCGTTCGTGCTGCACCCGGGGGAGTTCGTGCTCGGGTCCACCTACGAGCTGGTGACGCTCCCGGACGACGTCGCTGCCCGGTTGGAGGGCAAGTCGTCCCTGGGCCGCCTGGGGCTGATGACCCACTCGACGGCCGGATTCATCGATCCGGGCTTCTC
This sequence comes from Propionibacteriales bacterium, assembly GCA_038242985.1. Lineage (GTDB taxonomy): Bacteria > Actinomycetota > Actinomycetes > Propionibacteriales > Nocardioidaceae > Aeromicrobium. The sequence continues at coordinate 1,120 of JBBSRN010000251.1, forward strand.
CGGGCACGTCACGCTCGAGCTGGCCAACGTCGCGACCCTGCCGATCAAGCTGTACCCCGGCATGAAGATCGGCCAGCTGTGCTACTTCCGTCTCTCCTCGCCAGCGGAGAATCCGTACGGCTCGGTCAAGTACGGGTCGAGGTACCAGGGCCAGCGCGGTCCGACCGCCTCGCGTTCGCACGCGAACTTCTACTGCACCGACATCTGATCTGCACCGGCATCTGATCTGCACCGACGTCTGATCGCTACCTGACGAAGTCGGCGATGGCGTCGGCGGCGGCACCCAGGTTCTCGATCTCGGTGCGACCGCTGGCGCGGCGGGGCTTCAACGAGTGATCGCCGTCGATCGCCCAGTGCACACGGATCGACGCCGGCAGGCCGAATCGATCCACCTCGTCGATGCCGCCGAACGGGTCCCGCTCTCCCTGGCAGATCAGCATCGGCGTGCGCAGCGTCAGCAGGTGAGCGGTGCGCAGGTTCTCGGGCTTGCGGGGCGGATGGAACGGGTAGCCGAGCGCGACCACGCCGTGGGCGCCGACGTCATCGGCGATCATGCTGGCCACCCGGCCGCCGAAGGACTTGCCGCCGAGCACGAGCGGGCCGCCCACCTCGGACGCGACCTGGTCGGCGGCCGCGCGGTACTCCGCCAGCACCGCCTCGGCCCGCGGTTGGCCGCCGCGTGCGCCGTTACGGCGTCCGGCCATGTAGGCGAACTCGAACCGGGCCACTCGGACGCCACGTTCGGTCAGCAGCTGCGTGACCTCGCCCATCCAGGGCGAGTCCATCGGTGCGCCGGCACCGTGGGCCAGCAGCAAGGTCTTCGCGGCGTCGTCCGGTCCGTCGAGCAGCAGGTCCACGGACCCCAGTGTGCGGGCCCAGTGTGGGGACCCAGCGTGCCGACCCGACGTGCGGATACCGTGTCGAGGTGCTCCCTCTCGATGTCTCGCCCGAGGTCGCGGCTGCGCTCGCCGACGGTCGCCCCGTCGTCGCTCTGGAGTCGACGATCATCTCGCACGGTCTGCCGCGGCCGGACAATCTGGCCGCAGCCCAGCGGTTCGAGCGGATCCTCGCTGACCGCGGCGTCGTCGCTGCGACGGTCGCGGTGCTCGACGGCCGGCTCAAGGCGGGACTGTCCGCCGAGCACCTCGATCGGATCGCGA